>QIMC01000054.1 GCA_003232185.1 Flammeovirgaceae bacterium
GCTAAAATTTTTAATGCCATTATGATTTTAATTTTTTAGAATGTTTTTCTCCTATTGGCAAAATTGAACTCTTTTGCAAAACTGTAGTTGCGGGTAGGCACGTATGGCTTTGCAAATGTGTGCAATGTGTGGTTGCAGAAATTTTCAAAAATGCGCAGCGGGGGCTTTTTATTTGTACAAAATTTTTGTTTTGATGTTAATGGGTCTCGTCTAACTGTACGGTAAAATTCACAACCAGGGACTTCTTACGTCTTTACCTCTTAGATTCGTGTACAATATAGTAGCTTAGAAATACTATACACCAGGATTTCTAATGATTCGGCAAGCTGTGGTACCCGGCGGTTTTTCTCCTTTGCTCTTCGGTCAGATAAAGATAGCAGAAACCACAAAACTTTGCTGCCAGATGAAACCGCTATTACTCATACATAGTGTTAGATTTAGTTGTGCACCAATTGCAGAACCTCGAAGACGCATGGTTTGGTTTTGGATTGGTTTGTATGACATGACAATGTGTGTGGCTTTTAAATTCAAATGTTAAATCATAAATTGTGGTTATTATGGACGAAGCTCAGTTAATTGCCAGCATGAGGGATTATTTTGAACAGGAGATTGTTCAAAAGCATCAACAGAACCTATTGGATAAGCATTCCAAGTTGTCAAACTATCAGATTAATCCAATTTTGGTAAAGTATCTTTCCCAGTTAGTTGAGAATGGAATCACTGATGAAGGTATTGCAAAAGCATTGTTTTATCCAAGAGCTCTCGGAACCTCAATTACTGGTTCATTTGGATCCAAGTTTCAAAAGATGTTGGTTGATTTAAATTTAGTATCTGGCTCACTGATCGCTGGAATGGATATTGAGTATGTTGACAGAATCGATAATAGAAGAAAATACTGTCAACTGAAATCTGGACCGAACACGATCAATTCGAAAGATGTTAATCCTATGTTAAGAGAGTTCGATACAGTAGCAAATTTAGCTAGAGCTAATTCCTTTCAGAATTTCAATAACAATGATCTTGTATTAGGAATCATGTATGGAGATAGAAATCAGCTGAGTGCACATTACCTACGAATTGATCAAAGGTACCCAGTCATAATTGGATCAGATTTTTGGCACAGAGTTACTGGTTTTCAAAATCTTTATAATGCGTTAATTGCTCAAATAGATCAATTAATTTCAAATATGGCGGCTGGTGATGCCTTCCAAACAGCCTATCAGAACCTGCTAGTTGAAATTAGGGCTGCTAACCTTATTTAAGCGATAGGGCCATTTGATTTGGGTCTATGATATTTTCTTCCAAATTATAAGCTTTATAAACTTCGTTTAAAAAACGTACTATTGAGTACCCAATTTCTTTACCTAAATTGACAGGAACAGCATTGCCTATTTGTTTATATTGATTTGATATAGACCCTGCAAATTTCCATTCATCAGGGAAAGTTTGGATTCTAGCATACTCTCTAACTGTAAATGGACGGGTTTCATCTGGATGGCATCTTTCTGTTTGCTTTTGTGCAGGACTGCATGTTAAAGTCAAACTTGGCTCATCCCAATTCATACGTCTAGCCATTCCAGTTTTTCCTCCTCCCAAATAAAAGCTTTTTTGCATGTATTCTTTTTGAAGGTTCAATGGAAGGTCACGCCAATACCCTCCGGGTGGCACTTTATCAAGGATTTCTCTTTTTCTTTTTGGATAATAAGTTCCATCAGACTCTGGTACATCTGTTGAATAAAGATCACCAGATTTAAGCGCATCTTTGAGGGTAAATAGTTTTTTATATGGTTTTGGAAAGTTGAAGTCAATATTTATGTCTTTCCTTATCCCAGCTAATATTAGCCTTTCTCTCTTTTGAGGAACGTTATAAAAGATTGCTTTGAGAATCCTAGGGTCAATTGGTTTATATCCAATTTCATTTAAAATAGATTTCATTCCCTCTAATGTTCGACCATCATCATGGTTTAGCAGTCCTCGAACATTTTCACCAACACAAATAAGCGGTTTGGTTTCGTCAACGACTCTTGCAAATTCATAAAAGAGCGTTCCTCTAGCATCTTCAAGTCCTAGTTTTTTCCCAGCATAGCTGAATGCTTGGCATGGAAATCCTCCGGTTACAACATCGATCTTTCCTTTGAGCGATTGAAATGAAACGTTCTTAATATCCTCTTCAATTACATTCCAGTGAGGTCTATTCTGTCTTAATGTTTGAGCTGCCCAATGATCAATTTCATTTAGAGCTACGCATTTTAACCCTGCTTGTTCAAGCCCAATTCCAAGTCCACCTGCGCCGGCAAACAATTCTATTACCGAGTAATTATGATCAGGTTCAACTCTGTTACCATTCTCTTTTGAATTGAATAGAAAATCCAATTCGTCAAACATCTTCAGTTGTTCCTTACGGTAAATTCGGTAATTGCTCATGGGTTCCCTGACTGCTGTGAGCTTGCCATTGTTGTCCCATCTTCTCAAAGTTTCTTTGCTTTTTCCCAGTAAATCAGCAACTTCAGATAATGAATAGTAGTCTTTCATATAAAAACCAAGTTATTAAACCTTATACATGGTTACAAATATATGAATTATTAATTCTGGCACAAGATGAGAGTATAAATAATCTGTGATGTCCAAAAAATACAAGGAACAACCGATAAAGGTACCTAGGTTTGAGGAATCTGAAGGCTTCTATACCACAAAGAGTAGAAGTAAACATATGTCCAAAATTCGTGGTTGGGATACAAAGCCTGAATTATCATTCAGAAAGGCATTGTTCAATGCTGGTGTTCGCTACAGGATTAATGTTAACACTTTACCAGGGAAGCCGGATATTGCAAATATCTCAAAGGGCTTTGTTGTTTTTATTGATGGAGAGTTCTGGCATGGGTTCAACTGGTCTGAGAAAAAGACTAAGATCAAAGCAAATAGAGGATTCTGGATTCCGAAAATTGAAAGGAATATGCAACGTGATAGAGAAACCAACTTAAAATTGGAAAGTATGGGTTTTCGGGTGTTTCGGTTTTGGGAGCAAGAGATTAAAAAAGACATTAATGGTTGTCTCAATCAAGTATTAGAGTTATTAAAGTCAAATTAAGCTATTTTTCAGGTTTTGGTTTGCGGGGTGGGATGAGCGACTTGCAAATGTGCTTATTACAGAATCTTTCCTAAGGTGGGCAATTACAGCCAACGGTTTATATGCTGGTGATTTATCAGTATTTAAACCCAAGCGAGCTACTATAGCTTCTCAAAACTAAAAACATTAAATATCCATATCATCCAAGGACTTCTTACGTCTTTACCACTTAGATTCGTGTACAATATAGTAGCTTAGGAATACTATACATCAGGATGATTCGGCAAGCTGTGGTACCCGGCGGTTTTTCTCCTTTGCTCTTCGGCCAGGTATAGATCTGCAGTGTATCAGGTATGGTCTGCCAATTAGCAGAGACAAAGAAATTAAGCTCAGCAATGCTACGGCAATGCCCCTGATATCAGCACCAGTAATGGGGTGGTCCATGTAGCGGATCAGGTGATCGTCGGTGAAAAATAAACCCGCAGCAAAGCACCTTCGGGCACTTTTACTGCGGGCTACAAACTAGTAGATATAGTTGTTTGCTTTTATCATTCTTTCTGCTACCCTTCTACGTGCCTCTTTAAGGTTAAAGGGTTCAATTTTTGTAAATCGCTTCAATCCAAGCAACATCATACGGAGCTGATCTCCTTCGGCAAAAGCGTATATGGCTTGCTTACCAGCAGTTTGAAGCTGATCTAAACCGTAGTACAGGTATATTTTAGTTAGATCGATTTGATCCGCGCATTTAGTTTCGCCATAAATACCCATCAATTTCTCGGTACGAAGTAAAGATGATTCTGCTACATAAATTTGAATCAGCATATCAGCCAGGTGCATCAGTATTTCCTGTTCTTTGCTTAATTTCAACATAAATTTTTGCACTGCTGCGCCTGCAATCATTAGCGCAGCTTTTTTCATATTCGCCAGCACCTTTTTTTCCTGTTGCCATACCACCTCTTCTTCATTACTCCCGAACTCAGGAATAGCCATCAGTTCTTTGGCAACCGCTTGAGCAGGCCCCATAACATCAAGTTCCCCCTTCATTCCACGTTTGAGCATCATGTCGAGCACCAGTATTCTGTTTATTTCGTTGGTTCCCTCAAAAATTCTGTTGATTCGGGCATCACGGTATGCTCTTTCCATGGGTGCTTCCATAGAATACCCCATACCGCCGTATATCTGTACCCCTTCATCAACCACGAAATCCAGGCATTCTGATCCATGTACTTTGAGTATGGCGCATTCAATGGCAAATTGCTCGACAGATTTCAGTCTGGCTTGAGCTGGATCTGTACCTCCAGCAATCAGGGCATCATAGGCATCATCGATGTTCTGTCCGGCTCGGTAGTGGGCCGCTTCACTAGCGTAGGTACGTGCCGCACATTCGGCTAATTTGTGCTTGATGGCACCAAAACTGGAAATTGAAGTACCAAATTGGTGCCGCTCATTTGAATAATTGATTGATCGGTCAAGTATGGCTTTACAGGCGCCCACCGCACCTACTCCTAGCTTAATTCGGCCTATGTTAAGAATGTTGACTGCAATTTTAAATCCATTTTGTTGCTCTGAGAGCATATTATCAACTGGAACTTTACAATCATTGAAAAAAATCTGCCTGGTGGAAGACCCCTTAATACCCATTTTTCGTTCTTCCTCATTCATGGTAATTCCTCCAAACTCTTTCTCCACGATAAATGCGGTCAGGTATTTATCATCACCGATCCGTGCAAAAACGATCATCAAATCAGCAAACCCACCATTTGTAATCCACATCTTCTGCCCATTGAGTAGGTAGTGTTTACCATCCGGGGCTAATTCAGCTTTGGTTTTGGCCGCATTGGCATCAGAGCCAGAATCAGGCTCAGTCAAACAATAAGCAGCTTTCCATTCACCAGAAGCCAGCTTGGGTAAATATTTTAATTTTTGCTCTTCAGTCCCGTAATAAAGAATTGGCAAAGTTCCGATACCGGTGTGGGCTGAAATTGCCACTGCAAAAGAATATCCAGCTCCCATTACTTCAGCTATCAACATACTGGTATTGAAATCCATACCAAACCCTCCAAATCGTTCAGGTACCGAAGTCCCAAGCAGTCCCAGTTCCCCTGCCTTATCCATTAGCGATGGCATCAATTCAGGGTGTTTCATGCTATCGATCTCATCCAGTATTGGATATACCTCCTGATCTAAAAATTCCTGGCAGGATTGTTTGATCATTCGCTGCTCTTCAGTAAAATCATTTGGAATGAATATGTCAGACGCTTCAGTCTCCTTAATCAGAAACTCTCCCCCTTTAATCACTTTCTTTAATACCGTGCTCATAACTGAAAATATAAAAAGCTAGTTTAATAATTCATATATCCCGGCAACCCCCTGTCCTCCTCCTACACACGCGGTTACCATTTTTTGACCTCTTCTCCGCAGCTCATTGAATAGTTGCACCGACAGTTTAGCACCGCTACAGCCCAACGGGTGACCCAATGCTATCGCCCCTCCATTAACGTTGATTTTTTCAGGATCCAACGCCAACTCCTGGATAACTGCCAATGATTGGGCAGCAAAAGCTTCATTTAATTCTATTAAATCGACTTGTTCAGCTTTCAAACCAGCTATTTTCAAGGCTTTTGGGACAGCTGCTACCGGGCCTATTCCCATAATCCTCGGATCCACACCCGCTGCCACATAGCTGATCAGTCTTGCAATGGGTTCCAAATTCAATTCTTTGACCATCTTTTCTGACATGACCACTACAAATGCTGCTCCATCCGAGGTTTGCGAGCTATTGCCAGCGGTCACAGTACCTCCCTGGGAGAAGACCGGTTTTAATCTGGCCAGTGCTTCCAGGCTAGTGTCAGGCCTTGGGCCTTCATCGGTGTCAACCATATACTTCTTATGTTGCTTTTTACCCTGGTCGTTTAAATAGGTCTCCTCTACCTCAATGGGAAGAATTTCATCTTTAAACTTTCCATCCTTAATGGCCTTTATCGCTTTCAT
>QIMC01000309.1 GCA_003232185.1 Flammeovirgaceae bacterium
CTAAGATATTGCTGATTGGTTAGATTGATGGTTTCATTTACTATTGCGCCAGGTATTTGGTCTTCTGGGCCAGAGTTTTCGCATGCTGCGAACAGGAATAAATAAACTACGGCTGAAATTATTGGACTTTTATTAATATTCATAGAAGCCCTTTCCTGTTTTTCTGCCATGATGACCTGATTCCACCTTCAACTGCTGTATCCAACTGGGTTGGAATTTCGGATCACAATTAAAAGACTTGAATATTGATTTGGTAACGGCAAAATTTGTATCCACTCCGATAAGATCCATTAGCTTAAATGGACCCATTTTAAAACCGAAATTTTCCAGTAATTCATCTATTACCTGATGGCTGGCAACTTTTTGCTCCAGTACCCTCAAACTTTCCACATAATAATGTCTGGCTACCCGGTTAACGATAAAACCTGGAGAATCTGATACCATCACCGGAGTCTTACCAATATTTTTGGTAAACGCTACTAATAGATTGACTACCGCAGGGTCTGTTTCCTTGCCACCTACTACTTCCACCAGTTTCATAATGTGTGCCGGATTGAAAAAATGAAGACCAGCCAGCTGTGCAGGATTTTTCATATTTGATCCTATGTGGGTTATGGAAATAGCACTGGTATTGGTAGCAAAGATCGTATCTGAACGGTTAATGGCCTCCAGTTCCGAAAATAAAGCGGCCTTTATCTGAAGGTCTTCTACAATAGCCTCAATGATCAGATCACCCATGACATTCGATATTTTATGGGTAACCATGATGTTGTTCAAGGTATTCTCTTTCATTTGAAGGGATACCTTTCCTTTAGACACTCCCTTGTCCAGGTTTTCTGAAATATTGTGTATCGCCGTCTTTAGTGTGGATTCATTGGAGTCGTATAGTATCACCTCATACTCGGCCATTGCTACAGCTTGAGCAATGCCCTGACCCATGGTTCCAGCACCTATAACTGCTACTTTTTCAATCCGCTCTTTCATTGAAAAGTACTTAATGGAGTCTGTTTAAAATCCTAATGAAGCAAATTGCTTTAAAAACCGAATATCGTTCTGCGTAAATAGACGAAGGTCATTGATCTGATATTTTAGCATCGCTGTCCGTTCTATTCCCAGGCCGGCAGCATATCCAGTGTACTTTTGAGGGTCAATACCGCAATTCTCCAGGACATTGGGGTCAACCATTCCGGAACCACCAATTTCCACCCAACCAGTATATTTACAAATATTACATCCTTTTCCATTGCATATCAGGCATGAAATATCAATCTCGGCACTTGGCTCAGTAAATGGAAAGAACGATGGCCTAAATCGAATCTTTACGTTTTTCCCAAACATCTCTCTGGCAAAATGATATAATGTTTGCTTTAGATCCGCGAATCCAACATTTTCATCAACATATAGTATCTCATATTGATGAAAAATACAATGTGCGCGGGCTGATATGGCTTCATTTCTGAACACCCTTCCTGGGGATAAAGTTCGTAATGGCGGTTGTTGGTTTTCCATAACCCTGATCTGCACGTTAGAAGTATGCGTCCGTAGTGCAATGTCAGGATTTTTCTCGATGAAGAAGGTGTCTTGCATCTCCCTGGCGGGATGGTTTGGAGGAAAATTCAAGGCTGTAAAATTGTGCCAATCATCCTCAATTTCAGGGCCTTCAGAAACACTAAAGCCCATACGACCAAATATCTCTACTACCCGTTCCCAAACTGCACTTAGCGGGTGAACACTGCCTAAACTACTTCCACCAGATGGCAGAGTAAGATCTAATTCAGCCGAGTCACTTTTGGAAGATACTTCTCCAAGTGCTTTGATAAGCTCCTGAAACTTGGTTTGGGCCAAACCCTTTAGCTGATTAAGGATCTTTCCCAGTTCTTTACGATCTTCTGGTGCAGCTTCTTTAAGTCCCTGAAATAGTTCTGAGATAATTCCCTTCCTACTGACAAACTTCAACCGGAATGACTCCAATTCCTCTTGATTTGACGCCTGGACATTTTCTAATTCCTGGCGTAAAGCCCTAACTTGATCCAGCATCCTGCAAATTTAGGTAAGTATCATTCCTGCTGCAACGGTTTCGTTGGTAAATTCATCAATCAGGATTACACTCCCGGTAGCTCGGTTGCGTCGGTAGCTATCATAGAATAAGGGCTTGGTGGTCCTAATAGATATTCTTCCGATATCATTTAAACCAATATTCAAATCGTCTTCAATCCGGTGCAGGGTATTTATATTTACTTTATACCGAATCTCTTTGACAATACATCTCAGCTCCTGGGTGGTGTGTATTATAGTATACTTACCACCTGAATTCAAAGGTTTCTCGTTTAACCAACATATCATCAAGTCAATGTCCTGACCGACGTGTGTTTGATTGTTGGTTCGAACAATCATATCTCCCCTGCTGATGTCAATTTCATCTTTCAGGGTCATTACTACAGACATAGGGGAAAAAGCTTCTGATAACTCCTCGTCCATGGTCCTGATTGACTCAATAGTGGTAGTAAACCCAGAGGGCATAGCCATCACCTCATCTCCCGGCTTAAACACACCTCCTTCGATTCTTCCTGCATAACCCCTGAAATCATGGAACTCATCTGATTGAGGCCTGATCACCCTTTGTACAGGAAACCGGCAGTCAACATAGTTAAGATCACTGGCTATATGCACGTTTTCCAGCACATACATCAATGTAGACCCATCATACCAGTCCATATTTTCTGACTTATGGACTACATTGTCGCCCTTAAGGGCACTGATTGGAATGTAATGTATGTCTGGAATATCCAGCTTGTGGCTGAATTTTTCGAATTCTTCTACAATACGATTAAAACTATCTTGATCATGGTCCACCAGATCCATTTTGTTAACACATAGAACCAGGTGCTTTATCTGAAGTAGTGAAGCAATAAAGGCATGTCTATTGGTCTGTTCCACCACTCCATGTCTGGCATCCACTAGTACAATGGCCAGGTTGGCAGTTGAAGCTCCGGTAACCATGTTGCGAGTGTATTGAATATGACCAGGAGTATCGGCAATAATGAACTTCCTTTTGGGAGTTGCAAAGTAACGATAGGCTACGTCAATAGTAATCCCCTGTTCGCGTTCTGCCCTCAATCCGTCAGTAAGCAGTGCAAGATTTACATAACCGTCACCCATTTGCTCGCTGGTCTTTTCTATCGCCTCCATTTGATCCTTGAAGATCGCCTTTGAATCATACAATAACCTACCAATCAAGGTGCTTTTCCCATCGTCAACACTCCCAGCGGTGGTAAACCTCATGAGGTCCATGTTGAGATAATTTTCGGAACTAATTTT
>QIMC01000384.1 GCA_003232185.1 Flammeovirgaceae bacterium
TCGGTTTTTGGTCCTAAGACCAAAATGAAACCGGCGAAATACCCCTATGGCTCTGCCTCGGGGATAGTCGGTTTCAAGAAATTTTTTATTTAACTAACCCTATTTTTTATTTTCTGCTTTCGGGAATAGAGAATCAATCAAATCTAAGCAACCGCAGGTTTCACACTGTATTTACGCAAGGTACGATAGTGTGATTGAATGGCATGTATCAAATTAGAATGTTCATAGTAAAATAACCCATGATCCTGAACAGCCTTCTTAACAATCTCGGATATTTTTAAGTAATGAACATGACAAATCTGGGGGAACAGGTGATGTTCAATTTGAAAATTCAACCCACCAAGATACCAATTGAGAAAAGCACTTTTTCGAGAGAAATTTGCAGTAGTTTTTATTTGATGCTCTATCCAACTATCGTTGAATTCTTGTTTAAGATGCGCAGAGTCATGATGGTTGTGCTCAGCAATGTGTGCCAATTGGAAGGTTACAGTAAGTACAAATCCAGCCACAAAGTGTAGGGTCAAAAACCCAATCATTAAGTAAATAATGGATATATCCATTACCAGCCAAGGAATTAATACCATATAAATATAGTACAGGATCTTAGAAGAGATAAGCACCATCACTTCGTTTTTGAAGTTGCTCTTACTGTCCCCCATTTCTTTATGGAGGGTTCCGAATTGTCGGAAATCCTTTATAGTGACCCAGCTAAGTGTTCCAAGTAAGTACAAAAACCAGCAGTAAATATGCTGAAAACGATGATACCAATACCAATCAGAATATGGTGACAACCGCAGAACATCACCATTGTCAAGATCTTCATCCGCCCCATAAATATTGGTATAAGTATGGTGCTTTACATTGTGTTGAACAATCCAGTTGAACTTGTTGCCGCCTATAAGATTCATGCTGTACCCCAAAAAAGTGTTGAGGCCGGGACGTGAACTATAGGCACCATGATTAGCATCGTGCATTACCGACATGCCAATTCCGGCTAAACTAAGTCCCATTAACACAGAAAGCAGCCACATTACATATAATGGCATAGGGGTTAGTAATAAGATAAAATAAATCCCAAAGTAGGTCCCGAGTAAAATCAGGGACTTTAACCACATTCTCCCGTTACCCCTTTTTGAAAGATTATTCTGCTTAAAATATGAATTTACCTGATCCCTAATGGTCTTTTGAAGGGAGTTGGATGTAGTCGGATTAGTAAACTTTACGTTCATTTTAATTTGTTGTGTAAAAATGAGCCTTGCCAGCTAATTACACTTACCAAGTGATTAGCATTAGGGCCATTAGTGATCGGATATCGAAATCTCCCTATTGAGAAACCTGAACTAATAGACAAAGATAGAACAATTTTTGCATTTAATTTCCTAGGCCAACCAAAGGATAATCCAAATATAAGTACCTCTTACTGGCTAATGACTTAAATAAAATCAGCTTGATTAAGATAGTCAAACGCTGCTTCTACATTTCCGAAAGGATCATCGGTGCGTTCATCTTCTACAAAGAAACGGGAGATGCCTGCCTTTCCTTTTATTTTGAATATGGATTCGAAATCCACAATGCCCGTGCCTACTGTAGTTTGCTCTAAATCCTCTGCGGCGTCTTTAACATGGAAAGAGCAGAAACGGCCAGGGTATTTCTCAATTAGTGCAACCGGATCGGCTCCTCCTTTTACAGCCCAATAAAGATCCAATTGAAATGAAACCAAATCGGCCTGAGTCTCTTCTAGCATAATCTCTAATCCCACTTTATCGTCCTGTTTCTGAAATTCAAAGTCGTGATTATGATAACCCAGTAGCAGTCCAGACCCCTTAAATATTTCGCCTATCTTATTCAAGTTCTCAGCTACCTTATGGTAGTCTCTTAGCTCCTGGCCAATATGTGCTATCATTACGTGTGGTATTTCGGCACTCAATGCGGCATCCCTTAGTTTTTCCCCCTCCCCAGCCTGAAAATAACTGCAATGAGTAGAGGCGATATCCATTCCTGTGTCTGTTACAATATCATTATACTCCTTTGGTTGCATCCTTAAAATCTGCCCATCCAGTCCGAGACCATAAGCTTCAATGTATTGATAACCTATATCTGCCAGTTTTTTCATGGATCCAGCGAAGTCTTCTCTTAATGCATCTCTGACAGAATATACTTGAATGCCCATGGATTTGTCATTAGCCAAAGACTCAACAACTTCTTCGGTGATGGTTTGTGCGGTCTCCTGCTTTTTGTTGGTACAAGCGATGGGTAGAATCATACTTCCAACTGCCAGGTATGAACTATTCTTTAGAAAATTTCGACGTGTCTTCATTTAAGTTGTTAGATAAAAGTGGGATTAATTCGCGAAAGATATGAAATTTTCATCATTACACCATAAGCATGTGGCTTCCGTGAGGTGTTTCATATTAATTTGTATTTCTATTTACATTCGAGCAATAAGAGTCTTAGTTTTAACTCATCTAAATTGAAATGATAATGACAACTCTTCCACATATACAATATTGCAAGGTGTTATTTGGGGTATTGATAGTTTTAAATTTCTCCTGTTCTCAAAGTGAAAGGGGGACCGCGCCCTCCATTTCGATGGCGGATGAAATTGAATCGGTACTTCGAAAAGATGTAACTGAACTATGGTACCCTCGTACCATAGATAGTGTTTACGGTGGCTTTTTGAGTGATTTCGATTTTCAATGGAGGCTGGAGGGTACTCAAAACAAAATGATTGTTTCCCAAGCCCGACATGTGTGGACCTGTTCAAAACTAGCAGAGCTAGACCCTAATGGCCCATACGCAGGATATGCAGCTCATGGATTTCAATTCTTAAGTCAGTATATGTGGGACCAAGAGCATGGTGGATTCCATAGTTTGGTAACCCGGGAGGGAGAATTAATATCCGATGCCCAATGGGCTGGATACAAAACGGCCTATGGAAATACCTTTGGAATATATGGTTTAGCAGCGTATTATGCTGCTACTGGTGATGTTGAGGGATTGGAATTGGCCAAAGAGGCCTTTAGATGGTTGGAAACGCACAGTCATGATTCTCTTTATGGTGGTTACTTTCAATTTATCTCTCCTGAAGGTATTCCAAGTAAGTCAGGCTCTGGAGATGTTCCACCTAAAGACCAAAATAGTAGCATCCATTTGCTGGAAGCATTCACAGAATTATATCAGGTTTGGCCAAATGATACCTTGAGGGAACGATTGGAGGAAATGTTGCTATTGGTTAGGGATGTAATGTCCACGGACAAGGGATATTTGAATTTGTTTTTCCAAGAAGATTGGAGCCCAGTGGTTTTTAAAGATTCTTGGCCATGACGTGGAAACGGCATACCTGTTGATGGAGGCTTCTGAGGTACTGGGTATGGACCATGATGAGGAAACATATGCCCGTAGTAAAATAATGGTTGATCATGCACTGGATACCGGCTGGGATCATGAAATCGGCGGATTTTATGATAGAGGATATTATATGCCTGGTGTTGTAGGTATGACCATTATTGCCGATTCCAAAGTATGGTGGTCTCAGGTGGAGGCGTTAAACACCCTACTGATCATGTCACAACTTTATCCGGATGACCCCCGAAATTACTTAGATAAGTTCCACCTGCAATGGAATTACATTAAGGAATACCTCATTGATTCGAAGTATGGTGGTGTGTACGTGGAAGGCCTTGATAAAAGCCCGGAGAGCAGTACCCATGATAAAAGTGGGATATGGAAAGTGAATTACCACACTGCCAGATCGCTAATGAATTGTATCGAAAGATTGAGA
>QIMC01000280.1 GCA_003232185.1 Flammeovirgaceae bacterium
ATTTTAATAGATAACTTAATACAAGAAATAACCATTGAATTTAATATCACCACTGTGGTGGTCACTCATGACATGAACTCGGTAATGGAAATAGGAGAATATATAATGTTTCTACACCAAGGGGTAAAAATATGGGAAGGGTCTCACGAGAACATATCCAGAACCGAAGCTAAGGAATTGCAGGACTTCATTTTTGCCAATAAGCTCATGCGAACCCTTCAAATGAACACTTAACTGGTTTCCAGGTTTAAGGTAAAGTAAAACCGACTGCCGGAACCCAGTTCACTAACCACACCAATATCTCCTCCATGATCGGTAATCACCTCTTTAGAAATAGCTAATCCCAGACCAAGTCCTTTTTCGTTTTTCACGCCATTGGGTTGTAGCTGAACAAATCTTTGAAAGACCTTATTGTGGTCTTGTTTAGAAATTCCCGGACCTTTGTCTTCTACCGCAAATTCCACTTTATCATGGTGTTTCTTAGCCTCTATCAAAATATGTCCTCCCTCCGGAGTATAGCGTATGGCATTGCTTAAGAAGTTTATTAAAACCCAGCTGATCTTTTCCGTATCAGCCATAAACTCCGGTATCTCAGGATCTATAACTTTCTCAAGCGTAATGTTCTTTTCACTTAATTGCACATCAAATGGTGAGGCAGAGTAATCTATAATTACTTTCGGTGTCACCAATTTTTTATCCAGCTCAATACTTCCTGTCTCCATTTTTGAAATATCAAGTAACTCAGATACCATTTTTATCAACCGTTGGACCTCACTTTTCATAGACACCACAATCTCATCCTGTTCAGGGCTGAGCGTTCCAAATCGTTTGTCCTGAAGCAGCATCAGGCACATGTTTATTGCAGATAATGGAGTTTTAAATTCATGCGAAGCAACTGCAATAAAATTAGTTTTAGCATCATCAGATTGCTTGAAATAAGTTACATTTTTCAACAACAAGATATAGCCCAATGATTTGTTCTCATTATCAACATCATGAACATTAATCACATCCTTGGTATAGAACTCTTGTTGTCCTTCCTGCCGCTCTACCTTGATGTAGTTTTTCGATTGTTCATCTTCCAGATCTTCTTCATTTCCAGTGTCGTTCTGCTCTAAGCTCTCAAGTAAACCACGCATTACTGAATTGTCCAGAGATAGTTCAAGCACATTTTTTCCAATTAATTTTTTCTCCGGAATATCCAGGATGTTGGAAGCTGCCTCATTTACCAGAATCACATCCTTAGATTCATTTAGAATTACCAAACCATCTGTAATGCTTTTAATAATAGTTTCGATTCTGGTTTTTTGGGCCTTTATTTCTTCGAGGTTTGACTCCTCAAATTCCTTCAATTTTACAGACATAATATTAAATGCCTTACTCAGGTTACCGAGCTCAGTGTCAGAGTCAACTGGAATTTGTTGCTTATAATCACCATCTGCAACCCGCTTGATTTTTTCAGTGATATCCAATATAGGTCTGACTATCATTTGAGGGAACTTATAAATGGCCAGCCCTGATATCAACAGTACTACGATAAGAATTATAAAAACATAGGCTTTGGCATTAAAATACAAGGTTTGCACCACTTGATCTTTGCTGCTTAATGCACTGTGATTCAAATCAATAAGCATAGAACAGGTTTCGCGTAAAATTTCATTCTTCCTTTGTAATACGGAGAAATATAAACCTGCCCGGTCCGAAGTGTTGTTGAAGCTTAATAGTTGACTTTCATAATCACGGTATAATTCGGAAAGGCTATTTACCAGTTTCAGCTCACCATCTTCCGAAATATTGCTTTTGCAAATAGACAGATTACTGGAAAAAATCTCTTTTTCCCGGTCAAGAATACGAACTAAAATATCTTCATTATAGTTGGATCCCAAACAGATCTTAGCCAGGATCTGATCAACTTTAGCCAGGGAAACGATTAATTCTTCCGCGGCTTTTACACTGCTGTAATTTTCCTCTAAGATTCTTTCCGATGCCTGTCCTACATTCTCAAGGTAGTAAATTGACACTCCTGCAAGTATCAGGAACAGAATAAGAATGAAAACGAATCCGGAAAATATTTGGGTTCTGAGTTTCATAATAATCCGGTAATGGTACTTAGTGTCAAGTCAAGGCTAAACCTACGAATAATCCAGGGTATATTTTGTGACATCTCATCGTTAAAAAATCGTTCCATAGCTATGGTTATGCAAAGATTTTTTGTCTTGACCTGACCCAAAATCTACTTCCGCCTTACTCGGCATTTAACCTTTGACTTAACACTAGTCTAACCCGTATTCTTTTAGTTTTCGATACAAGGTAGCCAGTCCTATATCTAATTTCTTTGCTGCCTCAGACTTATTTCCGTCAGCCTGATCCAAAATTCTTAATATATGCTGTTTTTCAACCGATCTCAAGTCTGACAGTTCACCACCACCATCGGAGGTACCGTTGCTTTCTATTTTGATTGCTTCGGGTGATCTAGTCAGAAACTCCTTGGCCAGTGTCTCCCCTGTAAGCTCTGTACCATCAGCCAAAATAACCGATCGTTCAATTACGTTTTTCAATTCTCGAATATTGCCAGGCCATGGGTGACGTTGCAGCAGCTCCATATATTCTTTTGACATACTCTCGATATTTTTGCCAATCTTTTCGGCATTTATGCTCATGAAGTGGAGTGCGAGTAATGGGATGTCATCTTTACGCTCCCTTAATGACGGGAGCTCAATGGCAAAGGTGCTCAGGCGATAAAACAGGTCTTTTCGAAATTCGTTGCCCCTCGCATCGTCGAAAAGGTCGCTATTAGTAGCTGCTATAATCCTAACATCGATTGGAATCGGGGTAGTATCCCCCACCCTGTTAATGGACTTGTTCTCCAAAGTTCTCAATAGTTTAGCCTGTAGATCAGCGCTCATTTCTCCCAACTCATCCAGGAGAATAGTTCCTCTATCTGCAACTTCGAAATATCCCTTTTTATCGGAATTAGCACCGGTAAATGCACCCTTCTTATGTCCAAAAAGTTCTGATTCCTGTAGATCTTTAGGGATTGCCGCACAATTGATGGCAATGAAAGGGCCCTTTCTTCGCCGACTGGCTAAATGTATAGCTTCCGCCAATAATTCCTTTCCGGTACCGGTTTCACCTAAAAGGAGCACCGTGGTATCGGTAACTGCAACTTTTTTGGCCAGCTCAATCGATTTATTCACTGCATTTGATTTGCCAATTATCTTTGCAAAGCTAGTCCGGGATTCCAATCGGTGTTCCAATTCGCGAAGTTGTCGACCTAAGATGGATTTTTCTACTGCCTTTCCTGCGAGCAGAG
>QIMC01000118.1 GCA_003232185.1 Flammeovirgaceae bacterium
AGCGCAGAAATTAGATATAGGATTATCTTAAGTCGCTGATAATCAATTTTACCAGTATCTGGCATTCAATTTGTAATTGATTATATAAACAGATAGATTAGCAAGTTAGTTTTTTGAAGGATTTGATAAAAAATGAGAATTCCAGTAAGTAGACTGTCTTTGGAATATAGGCCCGATTCATCCCGGGTGGTGGCCAGGTATTTTATGAGTGGGGAAGAAAGGGCAGTGCAAATGATCAACCGGATCATGGAAGTACCTGATCAGGATGTACACCCTATGCTAATTAAGACTTTGCGACAATTTGCCCGCCGTCACCGAAATATTTCAGAAGTTTTAATCCGTCATTGTAATAACCTCGAAAGCATTATTAGGGCACAGGGATTTGCTTTTGAAGATTTTTCTGATGAAAGAAAAATGCTCATTGGTTCCTATTTCACCATGGAGTTCGCTATCGAATCCGCTGCTTTTTTCAATCCATCGGTAATGGAGGATCCAGTACAGGATGGATTAAGTGAAGGAGAAAAAAGAATAATTATAAGTTTTAGAGCAACGGGAGAAGGGCATATTTCATCAATTGTATTTCGTCGTGCGGTCATTAGTAAAAATGGAGATATTGAAGCCATGCCAATTGGAACTCAGATTGAGCAGGCGAAGATCATCAAGCATAAGAAATATAGCAAGGCATCTTTTTTTGAAAAGCTTAAGGAGATGGAAATCCCCGAAAGGTACTCATCTATGGTGATTGATAATCTAAAGGATGAGTTTAGGTACAACGATTTAATTGATAGTATTGAAACGGTCCTGACCAATAATCACCTGAGTTTGGATAAGCAAAAAGCCATCGAAAGCATAGCCTGGCTGGCAGATTCATATTATGACATCCATTTTTCTATGGATACGGATCTCACTGAGCGGGTAATCTTTCCGATTTCCAAGACAGAGAGCAACGGCATAGAAGACGCACGATTTACCCGGTTCGAGGAAAATGGCAGTTTTACCTACTATGCAATATATACGGCTTATAACGGTAGAACAATTCTTCCTAAGCTATTGGAAACTAAAGACTTTTATAATTTTCATGTAAGACCACTTCATGGTGACGGGGCACAGAATAAAAACCTGGCTTTGTTCCCAAGGAAGATCAATGGGCAGTATGTGATGTTAGCGAGGGTTGATGGGGTTAATAATTACATCATGTTTTCTGATAGTATTAATGTTTGGCACGATCCTCAAAAAATACAGGAACCAAAATACCCCTGGGAATACATTCAGGTGGGCAATTGTGGTTCGCCCCTGGAGACAAAAGAAGGTTGGTTAGTCATGACTCATGGGGTCGGTCCTATGCGCCGGTATTGTATCGGGGCCACTTTGTTTGACCTGGATGATCCAACCAGGGAAATAGGAAGATTGAGCGAGCCGCTGCTGGTACCGTTGGAGGAGGAGCGTGAAGGTTATGTGCCCAACGTAGTTTATTCTTGCGGCGCGTTGATCCACAATGAACAACTCATCCTTCCTTATGCAGTATCGGATTACTCCAGCCGATTTGCTACGGTGCCTCTGGATATATTGCTGAAGGAGCTAAAAGCATGAGTGCCTTTGATTAGTTTAGGATCTTTTGGTACACTTTCAAATAATTTTCCACCATTATCCGTTTGGTAAACTTTTCTTTGGCTCGTTGATGACAGGCAACAGATGAAATGGAGTTTAGATCATTCAGAACGCTAAAAGCTTCATCCTCATTGTCAACTAAAAATCCGGTTTCTCCGTGAAGGATCAATTCCGACATAGAACCTCTCCGGTAGGCCACTACCGGTGTTCCGCAATACATAGCTTCCGCTACACTCAGGCCAAATGGCTCATCAAAATGAATGGGATGTAGCAGGGCCCTGGCTTTTCCCAAAAGCTCATCCCGGTAAGCCGGGCCTGCATTTCCTACATATTGAATGTCATCCTGATTAATAAATGGCTTGATCCGTTCTTCAAAGTAGGGTTTGTCCTGAATTAAACCAGCTATGATCAACTTATGTCCCCCTTTTTTTGCAATATTAATAGCATCATGGGCCCCTTTGTCAGGGTGAATCCGTCCAAAATACAACAGATAATCCTCTTTTTGTTCACAATAGGTAAAGTCATCAGTGTTAATGCCATTGTAGACGTTCGCAATATAATTTAGCTCAGGAGAGCGATCAGCCAAACTGATGGATGAATAATGAGTAGTGCTATTATATTTTTTATAAATGTCCAGGATTTTGGAGGAGGAAAATCCATGAATAGTGGTAAGAATAGGTGCGGAGATCAATCGGCTGTAGGTAAGGGGAAGAAAATCGAAGTGATTGTGTATGATATCGAACTTTTTGGAACATTCCATTAGATGGCTGATGTGCAGGGCTTCGAACACCTTGGCATCAGCATCAGGTGTTTCCTCATAGCCTTTCGGGCAAACTGCCTGTAGTGTGGCGTTGGTAATAGAATCTCCGGTGGCAAAAAGCGTAACATCCAGACCTTTGGCAACCATTCCTTCGGCAACGTTAGCAGCTACCTGTTCCCAGGGTCCGTATTTTCGGGGAGGAGTCCGCCAAGCCACCGGCGACAGTACCGCTAACTTCATACGGTGGTGGTAGTTTCTTCAGAACTAGCAATTTCCGTTCCTTTTAATAAGTTAAGTTCAGCTTCAAAATGCTGGGCTTTCAAAATTCGGAAATAAGATAAAAAATAAGCCAAAGTACTTTCTGCGCCCTGATTTTCATTAATTCCCTTCTTTTCCAGACCATCATAGCATCCGGCACTTTTGTGATCATAAACTGGAACACCCAAAGCATTGTCTCCCAAAAACCATAGGAAAGTCTTGAACATTCGCTTTAGATATTTTTCATTTTTGGTGTTGTTAAAGGCCCTGTAGTAAAGGAAAGTCATGGCCATGGCATCTATTGCTTGCTGGTCAAACATTGGTAATTCCCCTCCTTTGTGATACCAACCTTGATTGCCCACTAATGAGAGGTGATCATTTTTAAAAACCAGACTGTCCAGCCAATTGGTAGATGTTGTGGCAATTTCCAATACCTCTTCATCATTAATTACCTCATAATAATGAAATAGAGCCAGAGGCAGAATGCCATTGTCGTAAGTGACTTCATTTTCAAACCAATGCCAATTCGCATCACTGTTGTTTCGATAAATCTCCAGCATCGCTTCTTTCAAGGAGAGCAACAAACTCATTCGTTGTTCGTCATAACTATGTTTGTGCAGGTAATAACTCAAGCCAATCATAGTGTTTGCTAATCCCCGGATAGATTTCAGGT
>QIMC01000342.1 GCA_003232185.1 Flammeovirgaceae bacterium
GGTGAGAAAGGGAAACATGCAAGATCAGCAGTGGGAATGGGTTCATTGCCTTCCGGTATTGCGGTGGAGATCGAGATGATTGTAGAGGTAGAGGACTGATTCAACTGACTTCAACAGGTACTCCGGAGAAGGCTTTATTTCCTGAATTTCCTTGAGGTGTCTGCCAACCTCATTGAATGCCTCCTCCCATGAGATCCCCTGCCAACCATTAATCGTTTTACGCATGGGTTTTTTAAGCCGATCAAGATCATTATGGAGATCCTGTAGTGCTACTGCCTTGGGACAAATGTGACCCTAATTGGATGGGTCATCAAGATCCCCTTTGATAGATAAAAACTGCCCATCGGTATGTTCAATCGCCAAACCACACATTGCCTCATATTGGATATTTCGGTCAAACTGTGCCACTTTGAAAGATGCTGTAAAATAGTAATAATTGAACTCTTTTGAACCTCGTAGAAAATCATAAAATTTTCAATGATAAGACCTCGTACACTATCAATGTCTGTTTTAATCCCCATATTTGGGTATTTGGCTAACAAGCGCACTGCTTTGTTAAACTAATCGTTAAGCTTTTTAGATATGGTTTTGCTTTTATTTCTATCAATATAAAACTCAAGGATTTCATGCCTCCTTGTTTTGGCCCTATGAGACCATATTATTTTTCATCGAGCCATTCTACAATTTCTCTCTCGAGCAAATTGTTTTCAATGATTAGGCCACGTGCCGTTCATCCTGTAGTTCTTTAAGGAAATTGGGACAGAAATCATAGCCGTTGTCCCATGCAATACCACCACCAGGTTCAACGAAAACTTTACTGAATTTTTCCGGCCCCAGAAGCTCCTTCGAGAACCCCTTCCCAATATATGGTTCAAGGTTTACGACCTTTTTTTCACCGTCAGCAAACTTTAGCCAGACCAGGTACTTTTCTTTTGTTTTAACTTCTACGACTTCATTCATACCACTAATTTAACGGATTTATTTTTGATAAAGGTTCTGGTGCTGATGCTTTTTCCCAGTTTTCGAGTAACTCGTCCTTATGAATGGATGCCCATTCTAACACTAGTGCATGGGCTCGAGGTGGTAGTTTGCCGGCGATAACATCTAAGGTTTTAATATCATATTCTGCTCGGGATCCTTGATAGTCAGCATGAAAATGAGGTGGATTATGATCCATGAAGTACATTCTAATTATAATCCCATAGAATCGACTGATTTCTGGCATCCTTTAAGATATGAATTTTCTTCGGCATGTGGCCTAATGGTGCTGTGTATGAAGCGTTGGGCATTTCAAAGCACTTCATTTTCGGCTTATCGAAATTTATATTTACATCTCTAAATTTCATTTTAACCGCTTATTGCCCAATGATTTATACACGTTATGTGTGCCCAGCATGGACACCTGCTATCTAAGATAGCAAATTATTCCAGAGGGTGTAAGTCCCTCATGCGCCGGGGTCGTGCCCGGAAGTATTAGCAAGTCGCAAGGTGGCTTACTGTGAGGTATGCACTGAAGGAAGCGAGACTGCAAACCCCGGTTCCAACGAACAGGAACTGAATAAGAGGCTGGTAAGGCCGGATGAGGTAGCACATCATACTGACGTCCAAAGGATGGGAGACCATCAAGTACTTTACTGGTAGATTCAGTGGATATTGGGTGAAGGAATATGTCCTTACCTGGGGAGCTCTCGATCCATACGGGTTATGGATTGAGAAGTCAGCAGAGGCCATAGTAGCTACCGGTAATGAGCCGATTATAGTCGGAGGTCTCACAAGGTAGTGAAGGGCTATTTCGAGTTTACTAGCCTTGCCGAAAAGTAATGAAAAGCCATACTTTGTGTAAAGAGCGGGTGTGGTATGCTTAACGAACCGCCGTATACGAGAACCGTAGCGCCTATGCTGAAGCTTCGGCGTAAGCATACGCTTGGTGGCCATGCCTACATTTCATTTCGGCAGGTAAATGTGAGAGGCCCACTGGCAGTCATTTGGCTGTCAGCGACCTACTCATTACCAGCTTTTTGATCTTCGATGTTACTTTCGTTCTTGAGCAAAAAGCCAGCCCAATAAACCGGATGTACCTATTACATCGTTCGAAATATGATGAGCTCTATCGGGAAACTCTGTGTAATTGGGATCACCACCCTGATTCTTGATTGCCTCAATCATATCCTGTGAGCCTCTGACCAAAACGTTTCTATCTTTAGCACCATGGAATGCCCAAATTGGTATATCTGTTAAATTTTCAGCAAGTTTCGGATTACCAGCACCACAGATGGGGATTGCCGCTGCAAACATATCAGGTTGTGTGCTGATCAAATGCCAAACGCCAAAGCCCCCCATCGAAATGCCTGTTATATATCTCCTGTTCTTATCTATAGCAAATTCTTTCTCCAATGCGAAAATGACATCTAATACTAATGAATCAACTGCCTCGATATTGGTAATGCCTCCCCAATCCGCATAAGGAGGACATTGAGGTACAAAAACGAATGCTGGGTATTTTGCCTGATTCTTACCGTTTGATAATAATGAAGCAACCAAGGTTCTTGACACCTGCTTAACATTATCATTACCCCTCCCAGAACTGCCATGTAGGGAGATTACCAATGGGTAAGTCTTATTTGAATCGTAATTCAGAGGTTTTAATAACCTATATTGTAGAATTTTGCCATGATCATTGGTGAAGGTTCGAGCTTCAAATGGACGAGCTAATTTGTTCTCGTATTCATTGTAATTCGTATTCTCTGATAAATTCTTAATTTCAGTATTTAACTTATATCCATAGAATGACATAGACAGGAATGCTGCAAATACAACGAAACTAATTGCACTACTCAGGCCTCCTTGGCTATATGTTTCTAGTTTCTTTGATTCTAGTCTTTCTTTATTAAAGTTCAGTAATAGCAAAATGGGTACTATAATTTCTACGATTGAAGCCCATTGGGTCATTTTAGTCGCTGACCCATCATGCAACGCTGTTAGTGAGCTAGAAACCCAAGCAGTACCAGTAAGCGTAATAAGACCAATAAAGAGTAAAAAAATTCCGCCAACTTTCAACCAATACCTCTTTTTTGATTTTGAAAAAATGAGGCTAATACCAAATAATGCATTTGCAGCGGGTACAACATGTGCGGCTATAACATAGCTGTTTGTTATTTCGTTGGTGGAAAAAACTCTAATTGATAAGGCAAAATGGATGAAAGTAGTAGCAATCAAAATCGCTAATCCCCAAAATGTAATCCAATATTCCTTGCCATGGAAATACTTCAATAGAATCAACAACCAAATAAACGAAAGTGCTAATTGAATAAGATACCATGTACTAAAAGATGGTAGCTCACCTAACCGTTGACCTAGTTGAAAGGAGGCAACACTTGTTATCAAGACAATTATCACATATAAACTGGCAAAGAAGATAGCGGAAGAATAAAAGTTTCGAGACATCTATATTCTAGTGAAAGTTTATTGCTGGTAATGATTTGTATATGGCAAGTAGGGCAGTAGAAAGCGATAAACTTTCGGGTTTGCTCTTAGCCAAATTTGCGTATTTTGTATTTAATTTCCCCATCCTTTAAATGCCAAATCGCAGATCTGGCGGTGTTTGTAAATAGCACTGAACTTTCGTAAACTACCGAACGCCCTATTTGCTATATACATTATGTGCGCCTTGAATGGTAAATATAGTTCTTAACTAGTCGAACCTTAACAACTCGTTTTAAAGTAATAATCAACAATGTCAGGTTTAGTTTTAACTACCTGAGTCAACAGCCACCGAAGCTCTTCGAGCTTGAGGTTCAACCATCTTTTGAAGTTAAATGCTGCCCCTGCCAGGGTCGCGTTCACATTATCACCGAGATCGCCTTTCAAGAAGTTTCTTTTCATACCATATTGGTTTTTTACATGTCCTATGATCGGCTCGATGGCGGCTCTCCTTCGAAACCGCTTTCGATAGGCGACCCTTTTAGCAGGATCCCTGGTAATGGTTGGGGAAATGATTTGGGTATCTCCTATTTGCTTCTTAGCCCGGTAGCCTCTGTCTACAATGGCCTTCTTTATTTTCTTGCCCGTTAATCTTTCTACTTGTTGTAATGTAGCTTCAATAGTTTTGCTATCGTGCGGATTGCCCTTAAAATTAACTATCCCCAATATTATATTCTTATGCTTACTGATGGCCACTGATACTTTGGAACCAAACTCGAACTTTTTGGCTACTTTCCCTTTAGCGATACAGGCTACCCCGGGTTCATGTAAACTGTAAATTTTATCTTTATCACCTCTCTGCTGATGGATTACCCGCTCAAATAAGAGAAGCTTATCCTGATAATTATTTAACCTTTCTTCTGGCAATTTGCGGCCCAACTCCCGCACCAGGCGCCCGGCAATGGTTTTCAACTTGCGCTTGGCGGCCTGGGCCTTCTTATAATTTTTGGGGTGGTGGGCAAAGCGTTGGGCCAGCACTAATTTTTTTGCCGTACGCTTGTAGCTTTGCCGTAATACTATTCCTTCTTTTTTAGCAATCTTGTTACATTGATCGATCACCTTCTTGCGCAGCTTTACATCGGTGGGATAGGTAATGTTCTTCTCCTGGGCGGTGGTATCGATACAAATTTCATCGGCGGCTTTTCTAAGATCTTTGCCCGGTTGTATCTTGATGGATACTTCCAATATCTTTTCTACACCACCTTGACCGAGTCGCTTACGAAAATGTACTAAATCAGAGGGGTCACAAGGTATCGTCCATTGAAATTCTGATGCTCCGCTGAAGTATTGGTAATAAGGATTTTGTACCCAATCCTTTACTACCGTTTCATCACTAAGATTTTTCAACTGTTTTAGGATCAATAAACTCACCATTAACCTTACCGGCTTGGCGGGAGTGCCTGTGTTAGAGTACAGATTGGCATACTCTTTTTCAAACTCGTGCCAGGGAATTTCATTGGCTAATGATACTAGTGTAATACTAGTGTATGACGCGGATTAATGATCTGCTTTAGAATGTTTCTAAACATATTCCGTTGGGTTTGATCTGGATTTTTACCTATCAATTTCTGCAAGGTTTATACCCAAATATCCATGTTTTCTTGCAGATTTTCAACCTTTAAATCAACTTGTTTTCAACATCAAAGTGTTGATAAACAAACTCTTATACTTATTTTCAGGGCCGACTAAATAGAATGTCCCAAAGGCATCGCCGTCGGCAAGCCTATGGCGACCGATGGGTGAAAGACCCGTAAGCGCTGGCCCCCCTCCCGCAACGATGCGGGGCAGGCTGTGCCGGGAAGCTAAACAAGTGGCAAGGCGGTTTTCTGTGAGGGATGCACTGAAGCCTGCCTACCGGTAGGTAGGTAAGCCAGCGTGTGGTGTCTGTACTGACCCCGATACGCTAAAGATGCTGGGCAGGCAGAACAGAAACTACATACTGAGGTTATTAGATCGGATGAGATACCACATGCTGCCGAAGTCCAACACCTCGAAAGAGGCCAGTACCGAAATAGTAGATGTAGCAGGCATAGACACAAGTATATTCATCTTACCGAGAGGGCAGAGTGTAAAGAAAATGTTCGGTGAACATTTTTAGCGATGAGCCAGCCTGTAGGGTGGAGGTACGGGTTACAGATTGAGAAGTTGCAGCAGACCGCGTGCCGCCTATAGCTTTAGCGGTGGCGTAGGTCAAAGTAGTCAACAGGATCTGAGCCGTTACCATATGGATAAAGACGGAGTTCTCACGAGTTGATGAAGGACTGAACGATTATCTTCCTTTACGAAATTAGGGGATAGCTTCAACTGGTGAAAAGAGCAGTTGATGTGATGATAAACGAACCGCCAAGTACGAGATCCGTATGCTTGGTGGGCATGCCTTCATTTCGGCAGATAAATGTGAGAGGCTCACTGGCAGTCATTTGGCTGTCAGCGGGGTTGATTAGCAAATGTTTTTAATTCTTCTAATCACTATGGGGGTTAGTTCCCCGCAGCTTGCTGCGAAACTGTAATTTTGGGCATGGTCCAAAGTAAGTATATACATAAATCACATAATGTTTCGGTATTGCTCTACCATTTTGTATGTCCAGCAAAATACCGGAGGGTAGTATTTAATCGAGCAGTGGATGAAAGACTTCGAGATATCTGTATTGAGTTGGAAAAGCGATATGATATTCGATATGATATTCGATTTATGGAAATAGGGACAGATAAGAATCATGTTCATTTTTTGATACAATCGATACCAACATATAGTCCCACGAAAATCATACGGACATTGAAAAGTATAACAGCACGAGAGATATTTTCACATCATCCAGAAGTTAAGAAAGCCTTGTGGGGAGGAGAGTTTTGGAGTGATGGATATTTTGTGAATACGGTAAGTAAGTTTGGAGATTAGTCAAGCATATCAAGATATGTGAGAGACCAAGGGATTTAAAAGGAGTATTCGGTATTACACCTTGAAAAACAGCTAAGGCTGTTTTAAGATACCCCGTAGCTTGCTGCGGGGAGATTCATT
>QIMC01000194.1 GCA_003232185.1 Flammeovirgaceae bacterium
CTATTTTTAAGATAACCCATTGAAACCATATATTTGGAGGTGCTGTTCCCTCCTGAAACCGCCAAATTAGTGTCCCATATATATCCATCCCGCCAGGCCAACTCCCAGAAATTAGTACTACTCCCTCTAAAGGATGCGGGTGGATCAGGCCACAAAGACGGCAATCCATCAAATGCCCTGCCTTCATTCTGCTGGGCAACATATTCTTCAGCATTTACAAATTCTACATCGTTTGGGTTGATTGTTTGGCTACCAATGTAAGAATTGAAACTAACTTTCAATTTACCTTCCTCCCCACGTTTAGTGGTAATAACCACTACCCCATTGGCCGCCCTGGCACCGTATATGGCTCCAGCGGCAGCATCTTTTAAAACGTCTATGGATGCAATATCGTTTGGATTGATTTGATTGATGTCCGTAGTAATAAAACCATCCACAACATAAAGAGGGGTCGAAACACCCACAGTCCCTACTCCCCTGATAATCACTCTGGCGGAAGCCCCGGGTCTTCCGGAGTCTTCAGTCACAGATACCCCGGCTGCTCGACCTTGAAGTGCGGTGGCCACATTTGTGACCGGTAAGGCGGTGATATCCTTGCTGGAAACTGATGCTACTGACCCCGTAAGATCCCTTCGCTGTTGAGTCCCATAACCGGTAACTACCACTTCGTGCAAGGAAGTAATGTCTTCGGCCATGCTGATATCAATCACGCTGCGGCCATTGACCGCCACTTCTTGAGTAACAAATCCAATAAAGGAAACTATCAGTGTAGCGTCTCCGTCCGGAACTGAAAGCGTATAATTACCATCCACATCCGTGACAGTACCAGTAGTGGTCCCTTTAAGCAAGATATTTACTCCAGGAATAGGTTCTCCTGTGCCAGAATCCTTGATGGTACCTGATACTGTCAAGAGCAATGCATTCGATATGGTCTCTTCAATTGCCTTTTTTCTTTTTGCTTTAGGTTTAACAAAAATGTCCTGATCGACCCTTCTGAATCTTATTTTCAATTCCTTCGATATCAATCTAAGTGCATCGCCGACTGAAATGTTAGCATGGTCAATTCTTAATTCATGGGATAAATCTGTATTGATTTCATCAAAATGAAAGTCAAATCCGGTTTGATCCGATATTTCACCAAACAATTGAAAGACTGAGGCATCATTCATGCTTAGTGTAACGATTATATCATCAACACTTTTATTCTGTGCCAATCCATCATGCGCCATGACTATAGAATGAAACAAGCACTGTAGAATAATTACGTGCAGGGAGTATTTCGACATAATTAAAATTTGCCGGTGTAATTTTGATTTCATAGTTTTGTATAGTTTTAGTAAATACTTTTTTATTAAATATCCTTGGGGCTTCAGGAAAGGCTCTAATTTTTCCATTGTAGTCCCAAGGATTCCTTTAAAAATATTAGCCGGAGTCAAAAAACAGATCATTCATGATAATTAGGTTTATATGTACAGAATAACTTGAGTACCATTAATTTGATACTTTTTGATATTTGCGTAATAGACTAAAGCTTTGAGGACATACTCTAGACTACTATTTTTAAATCGCCCATGTATCTTTCTGTGTTGATTGTTTGCCTTCCCCACTACCTTGATTTCAACTCCATACCACCCTTCTAATTCATGTATCAACACTTCCAATGAAACTCCGTCCAAAAACAATACTCCTTTGCTCCATCCAAATTCCTTATCAGGGTCAAATGATGATTTAAGAAATCGCCCATTATCCTCATAGATTGTGACCTTTTGGTTTGGTGCTAGCTGGATATTCTTATCGGTGGCATTTCCTCTATCTTCTATTTCTACATTACCACTAAAAACCGCTATGGTGGTGTTTTGAGAAGGATAGGCTTGAATATTGAATGAAGTGCCAATCACAGTTGTTTCGGAGTTAGTAGTCAGTACGTGAAATGGTCGAGATTTGTCCTCTGTTATTTCAAAAAAAGCTTCACCAACAAGACGAACGAGTCTTTCATTATCATCAAAAGTATTTGGAAACTCAAGTCTACTTTCTCTACTTAATTTTATTTTCGAACCGTCCGTTAAGATTAAGTTCCTAATTTGCCCTTTTTGTGTCTCTTTAACTATCCATTCGGTTGGTGTTGATGAATCAATACTTTTAAACAAAGACCAACTTCCCACAAGCAGAATTAATAAAACACAGGCCGCAGTAGCATAAATTTGCCATCTTCTGAACCCAGTCTTTGATGGCAATTTACTTCTTCTAAGCTTATTCGTTTGATCCTTTTTATTTGCTAATATCCGTAATCTTATACCTTCAATCTCCTTCTCTGTCGGGTCAAGTGAGCTAACATCATCGAATTCTATTAGTAAGAGTAGCTCTTTTGCTTGTTCGATTAATGGGATCATACCTGGATGATTAAACAAGAAATCGGTCCAAAAAAGATCTGATTCTCTGTTAGGAAACCTAACCCAGTCTTTAAAGTATTCATCGCAAACAAAGTCCTCTAAAGTGGAGAAATCTTTATACTTCATCATTTATTCCTTTCTATATACCAATTGCAAAAAACCGTCAAATAACATCTATATTTTTTAATTATTTTTTGAATTGCATTAGACTGATAACGGTCTAACCGGATTTATTGGACCAATAAATTGTATGGATTTGAAACAAAAATAGGATCCTAATTCAAAATTAGCATGACCTTTTATGCCACCAGAGAAACGACTGAAATTACCGCTTAGTGCTTGATATCCTTTTTTAGCTTAATAATAGCTTTATATATAATGTTTCTTGCGGATTTGATATGCTTAAGTTTCATTATAGAAGCTAATTGTTTATAAGAAAAACCTTGATAAAAATAATAGTAAATAGCTTCTTTTTGTCTTACTGATAACTTTTTTAAAGACTGTTGTAATTTTGACTCTTTCTCAGAATCGATTGATTGATTGATTAAGTTTACTTCGTGTGACACCTGAATATCTAAAAATTCCTGAATATCTAACAGGTCATAACTTTTTTCTTTGCATTTACGGAACTGGTATAGAATCTTATTACGCAGGCAACTAAAAAGAAAGTATTTAATAGATGCAGTAGGAACTAAAGATGTGCAGTTTTCCCTTAAATCAATGAACAAATCCTGAATGCAATCTAAAATCAGTTCTCTATGTTGGGTAATTCTATTACCATACCGGAAAAGTGTGATAAAGTAGGTGCTATAGATATGGTTGAATGCTCCTTCATGCCCAGCTTTGAAAGCTTCCCATAGTTCAGAATCATTATACTTAGACCAGTAGTTAGTGGACTCTTTG
>QIMC01000260.1 GCA_003232185.1 Flammeovirgaceae bacterium
GGCGCTACCAGCGTAACTATGCTAAATGATGGAACTGCCATTACTTACGACGAGCTCATTATTTTTAATGGGTATATCAATGTTCATTTGAGTCCTGAGGACTTAGGCACTTTAGTGGGTCAAGGAGATATTGGTGCTAATGCTGATTAGTAGTACCAGAGGGCTGATTCCAATTAAAATGACTTTTGTGATATTTAGGTGTTGAATAGTTGGATATTCCTTTGGGTCAAAGGAATATCCAACTATTTTGACTTGATGATCTTAATTGAATAGTGCTTATCGTCAACTATCATTTTTACCAAATAAATACCAGCCACCATTTCAGCAAAATTGACTTTTGCAGATCGTTGCCGGGAGGTTTCCAGAGACTTACTGAATTGTAGTTTTCCCATCATGTCATAAACATAGAGCTCGGTGTTTTTCTCGGTGATTGCCGCAAAGTCAAAGATTAGATAATCTGTAACCGGATTGGGATAGGTAATAAATACCGGTGGATGTTCAAGGAGATCGGTGGCAAGGATTTCTATTTCCTTATACTGCCTACACTTTAAATTAGAAACTTCCAAACCGTATAATCCCGGTTCATCAATTAATAATAAGTTTTTATTCTCACCTGGAATCAATTGTCCATTGAGGGACCATTGGTTTCCATCAGCAAAATTTGACCACAAAGTATCAGTCCCTTGACGGGATATTTTAAGTTCTGGGTTCATTAACAACTTGAATCGAGCTGTATGTGAAGCGCTGCTGTCATCAATGTTGAATGTATAAACTGTACTGTCATCCACCATTACAATTGAATCGGCATAACCATCAATCAATGATATTGAGTAGGGAAGATTAAAGTTGGTCAGCTCAGTAAACTTTATCTGGTATTTACCGGGCTTGGTTTTAGCCAGTTTAACTGAAATCTGTTCAGTACATAATAATTCAGGTAGACTATTGATGGCCATTGGTACTTCAGATTCAATAGAGGTTGATATGTTTATACCACCGTTGTTGAACTTTTTAGCGTCCATTTCAGGATCATAACTACTAGTAGCTTGCTGACTAAACCTGATAACTGCTTCGTCTGCCTGATTGTTTCCGCTCAAGGTGATCCTAAACAAATTGTCCGAGTTGGATTTTCGGAAGAATATACCGGTGGTGTTGCTTTTTGCTCGCTCATTCATCTGAAGGGTGGGGTTGGCGCCAATGGCCTGGACCCAAAAAGACTGCCCTGTGGCCACTAATCCGGTACCACCATTGGTGCCGATTCCATCAACAAAGGAAGCTACTATTGAATTGGAGTTTCCATTTTCGTTGTTTCTAATGTAAATCGCGTTGGCTACATTAGAACTGCTCCAGCCATTAGTTGTACTCCAGTCAATTGTAGCCGGGTAGGGGTTACCCAATAGGTTCCAGCCACTACCTGCAAAGGACACATTAAAACCAAAAACACCTTGATTAATGGGCCCGGTAACTTCGACCACCGTAGGATTTGATCCGTTAAGCATAAGAGCGGTATACCCAGCTCCTGGAGTTAAGGAATTACTAGCCGCTGTTCCCGTTGTCGGATAAGCCGTCCACCCAAGCAACAGATTTCCGCCACTGCCACTTTCTCCATAAATGTAAAGCGACGGTACAGTAGGATTGATCCCGGGACCAGTACTTGGATCGGTGAAGTTTCCCGTAATAGGGAAATCATCCTGCCAATCAGCAATTGTAGCGTTGGTTATAGGCGAAGAAATATACCTCCATATATTACCCTCGCCACTAATGTATCGTTGTACAGTCACATCACCGGTCACTGCCGCCCCATCCGGTATGACTCCAATCATGGCATTTCCGGAAATTCCATCCGAGGTCGAGATCATTTTCAGGTAGCCATTTGAAGCAAACTCACTGGCGGACTGAAAAACTAATTGGTTCAGTAGATTAACAGGCTGTGTTAGCGTTACTTTTCCATTGGTTTTATTCAGTACCACATCGAAAAGAGTTTCCCCGTTTAACGCCACTGATTGGTCGCCCGATCCATTAAAAGTGACAGTTTGAGGTCCAATGTTCAGCGCATCGCTGTTGCTGCTGGTAATGTTAAAATCACCGGCAATGAATAAGTTGTAGGCACCTGTTGTATTTAAAACGCCAGTATTTTGAATAGTCAGCCCACGAGCGGTACCGTCAGTGTTAAGACGAATGGCATGGTTGCTGCCTATCACTACATTAGTATTGGCATCCGGTATACAACGACAAGATGGTCCTTCTAAACCTGAGGTTGACCAGGCAAGCCGGCTATTCCAATTTCGGTTTCTTCTGGAAAAAAGGGTGGGTCCACCTCTGGCACTATCAAATACCCTTATATTATCGAAAGCATGGTACTCATTAGTTTGATTATTTCTAATCCTGATGATAATTTGAAGACTTGTACCGGATAAAACCGGACTAAAAACGGTTTGAAATGATGCTCCAAAATCATTGCTAAAATCCCCAAAAATTGTTTCCGGCCCCCCATCGAGTACATAATAAATCCGCAGATAATCATTGCCTTCCATTCTGCCGAACTCAATAATATCCACCGAAGCCAGAACTGAGGCAAGTGTGGATATATTCAATACCTCGGACATCCAAACAGCTTCTCCGTCAAGATCTACCCCGTAGAATACCTTGAAATTATTTACAACCAGGGTCTCAAAACGACCTCGAGGACCTAAATTTGTATTACTAATGTCCCGGGTCCAGGCGGTGGGGCCATTGTCAATGGTGGTAGCATTGGGAAGATCAAAGTCTTCCCAATAAAGATCCTGGCCATTCATTCCCAGGCACGTTCCAATAAGGAATGTACTCAATAGAATTCTTAAGCAGAAATGTCTAAACCTGTAAATGGCGAAAAGCTGTTGATCAGAAACAAAAATAGACAAGACGAAGGCCAGTAAATAGTCGTTGTAGAAGCCATGTCTACTTATGTAAGAAATGAGTAGATATTTAAACTTTAAGTTTCGAAGTTGGCTGAGAAAAATCACCAAACTTAATGTAAAAAATAGTTATATGAGAAATACTAATTAAACTAAAAATACTTAGAATAAGTCAATTATGGAAACATTACCTGACCAAAAGCAATGCAATATTTATTCTAGTGAAAATATCAAATCAGACTTCCCGATAAAGAACTCTTCTCCCAGCCCAACATCGTTGAAATAGGCCTCTTCATTTATGCTGCTTTGATAGATCACACTATCGGCAGGGTCTTCAAAAGCCAATATGGAAACACGGGGTTGGTTTTTAGACTCGATCATGATCTCGGCTATCTTCTTTC
>QIMC01000343.1 GCA_003232185.1 Flammeovirgaceae bacterium
CCATGGGACTTTCGCTTCCTGGCTTGAGCTTAGTTAAACAAATTTATTTGGCAGTTCAAGCGCAAGGTCATGGCAAAATGGGTACCCATGCATTAATGCTGGCCTTGGAGAAAATGTCTGGAGATGAGTTGTAGTTAATGCTGTATCTTTGAATGAGACTGTCATTAATGGAAGGCCGGCAATGATAACCTAAAATCCGATACCATTAGTTTTCCGATTTGCTCGAATTCATGTGGCCGGGCATTTCTTATTTGATAGCGACTTAATACGTCATTGGATTCTGTAGAAATCATTATTTTCAATAAGTAGCTCAGCTTACGACTTCAACCCAAAATGGATATCTGTAATCAATTCATTCTCTGGTACTTCACCAGGGTGGTTCTGATAGGTCTCAAATGGATGAAAACCCTTCTTGGGTATGAACTCCTTGGCCCGCTGCATGGCCATCAGGGTAGACCAGGCATTACCCAGATGCAAATAGGGTCCCACATGACGAAGTGTATATGTGGGGAAAGTGGGAATGGTCCCGGTGATCATACCAGATGGTATATCAATAGGTATGGCTTTCAGGGGTACTCCTGAAGTATAAGATACTTTCTGCTTTTCCAGATTCCATTTATGTTAAATCGAAAATGGTTCACAAATCAACCAGGGCGACTATGGTGTCCATTTATTAAAGTCGTTAAGAGTATTGAATATTTCATCAACTGAAGCGTTGATATCAATCGATTTTCTGACATGGGTTTTAGGCATGACTAAAGTCCTTATGTTTTCAGGAAAAATAATGAATCTTATGTTCCCTGACAAATCCGCAGTATTGCTAAGATGTAGGTATCGAGTTTTCTATGGTAACTCCTGGGTTATAAAGGAACCGGACAGGCCTTACTTCCAGAACTTGTAACCTGTCAAGAGCTCTAAGAACTTAAATTTAAGAGACATTATCTCTAGCATTTCATAAGGATGTGTAGCTACCGCATGTCCACCGTGGGTAACATGTAAAAAATTTTGGTCATTAGAAGAAGAATCATTAAGAGTTGCTAAAAACCGATAAGAATTACTTGGAGACACTCTGGTGTCATTTGAACCTGTTAGTAGTAAGAAGGAGGGATATTTGGTGCCTGATTTTAAGTTGTGTATCGGGGACAGGCTAAGCCGACTATTAAATGAAACTGAATCTTTAGGATCACCAAATTCAATCCTATTCAAATAAGCGTGTCCAACTGACTGATGCAGAGACCTAATTAAATCAAAAGCGCCGGCATTTGCAATTACTCCTTTGAACAAATCTGGCCTTTGAATTGCTGCAGCAGCGACAGCAAATCCTCCGTGAGAACCACCCTGTAAGATAAGCTTATTAGCGTTGGTATAATTTTGGTCAATGAGATACTCTGCCGCTGAAATTATGTCGTCAATTGTATTCTGTTTTTGCACCCCCCTTCCGTTAAGCGCCCATTGGGAACCTAACGATCCGCTGCCTCGGATACCAGGAACTGCCAAAATTCCTCCATTTTTAAGGAAAAAGTGGTTATCCCATTGGAAACGAGGTTCCTGGATATTTCCATACCCTCCATAAACCCTTATCATAGTCGGGTTGTTTCCATTTTTGCTCACTTTATTGCTGGCATATACTAGGAACAAGGGTACTTTATCCCCATTTTTGTTCAAATATTTGGTTGTTATAACTTCATAGGTATCTCCTGATGTCAGCTTTTTGCCATCATAGTGCGAAATAGTCTTATCCGACATGTCTATTTCATAGGTTTGAGCAAAAAATTGAAAAGTCGAAAAATCAAAATAGTTATATCCTGCAGATTTACTTCGCCGAAACCGAATACTGGTTCCAGAGGGAGCAGGAAACTTGATTATTGATTTACCGTTTTTATCTGCAATTACTCCAAAATATTTCCCGTGATTCAAATATTTCAATCCCATCTTGCCATTACCCAAATACTTAACATCATCTAAAACTTCCTTGTAACCAGGAATAACCGTCTTGTAATCATTGAGTCCTGATGTGACAACTCTCAAAACCTGAAAAGTTGGGCTGTTCATGTCAGTGCGGAAATATGTGGTATCTTCCTCTTGGTAAATAAAATCAAATGTCAATCGAACAGGAGAATCATACACCAAAATGGTTCGAGGGGTTTGATTCTTCCTGATGTCAAGCACGCTTATCGCTTCATGCCATTCTTTATTAACCTTGAACGGATGATATATGTACAGTCGATCAGAGTCTTTGGGTTTTATGAAGTTAAATTTTCTAACCGACTCAATATCCCGGTTTTGAAAAATCAGTTTATCCTCACTTTGATCAGATCCGAATCGGTGGTAGCTAATTTTCTGGTTATTGCGCATGGACACTACTTCATCCTCCGGAGTGTCATAATGTTCATAGTAAAACCCTTTCTCCTGAAAACTAATCCACGGCTTTATGACTCCTTTTAGAATATATTTGATGTCTGGCCTTTTAATATTCATTACTAATAGCTCCAGCCAATCACTCCCAGAATGAGATATTGCCGCCACCAAGATATTAAGGCTGTCAGAAACCCAATAATTCTCTATATCTGGAAAATCGTATTCGCTCCTTTTCAAATCTGAACACCTGATCAATGTGGTGTGCGATTCTACTTGGAGTTTTGATTGCACCTTAAGCACCGGTGGAACGGTGGCCTTTGACTGTAATTGAAATATATATCGTTCGGTTTCGTATTGACTAGGGGTAATATTAATCCTAAGTTTTTGATTGATTTTCTTAAAATCTGATTTTTTAAAGTGACTGAATTTAAATGCTTCCTGGGTTTGTAACCATGTCTGGACCTTTTCAGAGTTAGTGTTTTCAAGCCACACATGAGGATGAAAAATTAGTCGGCCGAAACGCTCTGTAAAAATGCTGTCCTGACTGCTAGTTAAAGATTGAGCGGGTATTTGTATTACTATGAAAATGCATACACAAGTTACTATATGCCTTTTATTAAAAAAAAATTTCATTACTAACTGGTGGTTTCGAAAAATCTACTCTTCTAGTTCTACACTTTCCTCCTTATTTTTTTTCTTGCCAAAACCCAGCTTGATCTTCTTTTTCTTCTTGGGTTTATCAGCTTTTAGTAATTTTCTTTTTGAGGGTTTTTCATTGGCGGGGTCAGAAGAAATACCCCGGTCTTTTTCAAAATCGTCCAGATCAATCACCTTGGGTTGTTGCAACTGCTCAATTTCGTCTTTTTTACCCTGTTCAATTTGCTCTTGCTGACGAAGTTCTTTTTTACTTGGTTCTTCCTCTTTGGGTTCTGGA
>QIMC01000104.1 GCA_003232185.1 Flammeovirgaceae bacterium
TTATTTCATCCATATTGGTTTCAATTCCGGCTGATTAGTTCTACCAATAATATCTCTATATAACTCTGGTTTCCTGGCATTTATGTACCTATATCCACCGGATTGCTTTAATTTTTCCATGGTGAGTGTGGCCACCTTCATTTCGTCTTCAAAGCTTTTAGTTTCCACCAGGACATCACCAAACGGATCCAATATCATTGAATTGCCATTTTTCAAATGATCTCCGTCGTACCCGATGGGGTTGGTAAAAACATAATACACGCCATTGTCATAAGCCCGGGCAGGAAGCCATCGCAACAACCATTGCCTGCCTTTCCGGCCATCGAATTCCTTACGCAAGGCCTCTGGATCATTTGCTCTATTTTGCCACAGGTGGTCTGAAACATATCCCCTTCCTGGCATCGGGGAGGGTGTACAACCGGTTACATGAGGGGCAAATATCACATCCGCTCCCATCAACGCAGTAGCTCTTACATTCTCAATCACGTTGTTATCATAACAAATTAGAATTCCGCATTTCCAACCATTCAGGTCAAAAACCACATACTCCGTGCCTGCTGATAAATGCTTATTAATGAAGGGATGGATTTTTCTATACCTGGCTTTAATACCGCTACCATCTACACATAGGTAACTATTGAATAATTTATCATCGAAAGATTCCACTAGTCCCGCCAATATGGTAATCTGGTATTTAGATGCCATGGCAATTAGTTTTTGACAACTCGGCCCAAATGGCAATTCCTCTGCCAGAGATTTCAATTGATTGTGGTCAAGCTTGCTTAAGTAGGTATAAGCAGTGATTGACAATTCATGAAAGCTAATAGCATCTGCACCTGCATCCTTGGCTCTGGATGTCAAAGCCTCCAGTACTGAAAGGTTGTACTCTTTATCTCCATCCTTGGGTTGAAACTGTGCTACGGCAACTGATAGGTCTTTCACTCGATTAAATTGGTTTATAATGGTTTAACCCGGATTATGCAATAAAGATAGCAGGAATTTTGATCCTTAACGGCTTTGCAAACAATGCTTTACCAATAGATTAAAAAGTTTTCAATACCTCTCTCAAACCTGAAATTACCATCTGAACTCCCATCACAGCAATTATCAACCCCATTAGGCGAGAAGTAACATTCATTACGTCATGACCCAAAAGTTTGACCAACTTATCGGAGGACAGGAATAAAAAATAGAGCAATATGCAAACTAAAGCCAGGAGTAAAATTATACCCAAAATACCTTGCCATGTGGAATACAACCCTGTGAAATTAATGGCCGTGGCAATAGTACCCGGACCAGCGATCAAAGGAATGGCTAATGGAGAAATCGCTATTTCAGTTTGCGATTTGTCTGACCGGTCAATGCCTTCAGATGGTGCATGCAATTTACTGCCGCCACTGGAAAGTAGTTGAAATCCAGCATGAACAATCAATAAGCCACCCGTTATACGAAAAGCTGGCAGGGTGATATCAAACATGCTGAAAATAAAATTTCCCAACAATACAAAAATGGTCACTATCACAAAAGAGGTGATGGCAGTTTTTAGTGCAATGCTTTTTTTCGATTGAGCATCAAACCCGGAGGTCATAGCCAGAAAAACAGGGGTATTCCCAATAGGATTCATAATGGCGAAGAATCCCATGAAAACAGTAGTAACAAATAGATGTATACTTTCCATAAATTAATTCGACATCCGGCCTCTGGCTGATTCCAGTGCTCCATCGGCATCCTTTATAGAACTGGCCTTTGCTAAGCCAAACAATGGCATTCCACTATATACAGACTCATATGCTCCTGCATTCACTTTATAGGTCTCATGCCAAATCCCTACGTCTCCATGGCTCTTTCCTACTCTTCTATTGAAGTCAACCCATGCTGGCCAATGATGCTGATCCGGATTTCTGGCATAAGTTTCTAAATGATCGAATGACCGCCAATATTGAACAATGACCCGACTGCTCGAAATGTGGCCAAGAAACCCGGATTCAGGATGTTGATATAATTCATTAATCATCTTTGGCATCGCTAAAGCCATGGGCAACCATTTGTGTATTTTCCATAGTTTATTAATCCGCATACCAATTAAGAATACCACGAAATCTCCATCAATTTGCGCCGTAATACGTTTTGATATAACCTTAACCATAAGTTAAAAGATAAATAGATTTGATCAGTAATGTAATCTAGGCAGATTGCATGTTACTAGCAAGCATATAATCCGGTTAGCTCTTTGACTTAGGTTTTATATAATTGTAATGAAACGACGAAAATTCATTTACCAAAGTAGTTTAATAGCTGTAAGCGCGATTTCAGGTCTCAGCATGAGAAGTGGACCCCAAATTATGACAGTTAATGGTCCTGTTGACTCCGAAAAGATTGGAGTAACCTTATCGCATGAACACATCCTGGTGGATTTTATCGGAGCGGCTCAATATAACCCAGTCCGCTGGGACAGGAAGGATGTGGTTGAAGCTATACTGCCGTACCTGATAGAAATAAAACAATTGGGGTGTAAATCATTATTTGAATTTACCCCAGAATTCCTTGGTCGTGATCCCTTATTACTAAAAGATCTTTCACGACTAAGTGGCCTGAATATCATTACCAATACTGGATACTACGGCGCTGTTGATAATAAGTATCTTCCTCAATCAGCATTTTCTGCTTCGGCTCAGGAGTTGTCAGAAGTATGGGTTCATGAATTCAAACAGGGGATAAAAGGAACGGGAATTCGCCCCGGATTTATTAAAATCAGTGTAAATCCTGAATCGCTCAGTGATTTACACCGCAAGTTAGTGGAAGCGGCAGCAATTACACATCTTCACACGGGTTTAACCATTACTTCACATACTGGCCCTTCCAGACCTGCTTTTGAGCAATTGGATATGCTTCAAAAGCTAGGAGTACATGGTTCAGCTTTCGTATGGGTACATGCCCAAAATGAAAAAGACAAAACAGCATATTTTAATGCCATTCAAAGAGGAGCCTGGATCAGTCTTGATGGAGTGGAGGAATCAAATTTGGATGAATACATAGAAATTTTGCAATTGATGAAGGAAAGGGGGTTTCTCGATCAGATACTTATCTCTCAGGATGCTGGATGGTATGAACCGGGAAAGCCATGGAATGGCCCTGTACGGGACTATACCGTTATTTTTAAACAACTAATACCAAAGCTTAAGGTCTCAGGGTTTAACCAGCAAGATATTAAGCAATTATTTGAGAACAATCCGCAAAAAGCATTCTCCATCAAAGTCCGTAATCTTTGAATCAATATAAACAGTCA
>QIMC01000468.1 GCA_003232185.1 Flammeovirgaceae bacterium
GTCCAATTGGGAATACTCCCATCACTACCATCGTGACAATTGCTTTTGGCACAATTTGTATTAATGATTGGTATAATGATGTTGTTATAACTCACTCCACTAACTATGCTTAGGGTGACGCTGGTCTGGCAGCCATCATCATCTGTTACCAAGGCGGTATAGTCCCCGGTGCCCAAGCCTGAGAAACTGTTTTCCGTTTGTGCAGTCCCACCATCCAAGCTATAGCTATATGGCTCCTTACCACCTGAGGCGTTAATAGTAATAGTTCCATCTGTGGTTTGACAACCTGCCGCTATTAACTCGGTAGTAAATGCCAGGCTATTAACATTTGAAATATTAATATTTACCGTAGCGGTACAATTACCACCATCTCGCACCGTCAATGTATGATTGCCAGATGGAACTCCCTCAATCGTGGTAGTACCTGATTGGACTGGTTGAAAGCCAGAACCTGCAACATTAAATTCGAAAGGGGCAGTTCCCCCAGATAATATTAACTGGAAACTACCATTTTCAAGACCGCATGTAGCATCCATTAGATTGCTTGCTAAAGCCTGAAGATTTAAGGCCGCACAATCAACCGGTGACTGTTCGTCATCGCCACAACTGCTGACCAACAACCATAGTGAAATGGCTGTAACGATTCTTAGGTTATAAGATGGATTCATTTTGCAGGTTAGTTTAAAAAATAGTCAATAGGCCAGAATGAACTGAATCAAATCATCTTTTCTGGACAAACCAAGCTTTTTTCGGATTCTGTAGCGTGCCTTATTCGCACTATCAGCTCCAATTGCCAGGTTTTGAGCCACCTCTTTGGTACTGAGGTTTTGTCTTAACAACGTACAAATTCGCAAATCATTGGATGAAAGACCAGGGTATCCTTTCTTTAACCTGCACAAAAACTGTTGTTCCCCTTCTGGATCTAACTGCTTTAGTTTAAGTTTTAATCGTACAATAGTTCGATCTTTTTCTTGCAACACCTTAATGAAGTCTTTCCGATCCAATATTGACCAGATATTCATAGATGCGGGGCTTGTAATAACCATACTGCCGTCATTGTAATACACTTTTTCTACAGTTTGCATATCTAAAAATGAACTAATAATTATAATTATCGAAAATTGTACTTAATTGAAAATGAGCTGCCAGTACTCCACAAATCCACCTCACCGAATCCCACTCCGGTTATCGGTAACTTAATGAATGGTTCAATTTCCAAGAACCATTGTTTCCCTATCGCCCGCTGATAACCAACTGAAAAATTGTAAATAGCAAAGAAGTGTTGATTTTCGTTTTTCCCACTCCATGATGGTACCAGATGCTGCGGGTCATTATTCTCGTATTGGTAATAATAGTCTTCGGTAAGCATTAAATAAGTACTTAATCCAGTACTGATAAATAGTCGATTGATCTTTTCAGGCTTAAAATAATATCTGATATTAAGCGGAATGTCAATTACCTCACAGTAGCCGTCTATCATATCAGGAACTACCCCATAATCCCAATATCCTTCAGGAGGGTTATAGTCTTCTCCTTTGGCTGTATAGCTTTTCTTGGAATAGGTAATACCCGAATTGATACTCCATCTCCGGTTCAATTGATACTCCAGTATAATACTTAAGTTAGTGCCAGGCTTAGTTACCTCAGAAAACCCCACCAGGCTTATATCAGGGGCGTAGCCAAATCCCAGAAACCAGGGAGAGGATGGTACTACTATTACCGGTGGTTCTTCATTAGTGCTTAATTCAATTTCCTTAACTTCATCAGGCAGATTCTGCTGATCTATCGATTCAATTTCTAGTGCATTTGGTGCTATCAGGGCTACCTTAGGTAATCTCAAAGCGGTTGCCTCTGTCCCCGAATTTATTGCAACGTCATTATCTTTGGGCCTGTAGAAAGTAGTTTCAGAATTTAATGCTTGATTTGTTAGCTCAGATTCATCAAGCAAACTTTGATCATCTGATTTAACACGCGCTGACTTATCCTGCTCCAAAACACCCGATGGTGTTGATTTTTGGTCATTTAAAGGTTGACTCATCTTTATGTTATTTGAATCATCCAAGGAAGGAGTTGTTTGCGGAAATGTGCCTACACTCCAAAAGAAAAATGAGGAAAGCAATAATACCACTACCAACAACTCAAATAATCTACTATCACCATTGTCAGTCTTTGGAAATACAGAGTCAAGTTTCTGACTCATTTTATCCCACGACGAAGGGTCAAAGGGAACGCTGGCATCTTCCAGGTGCTCTTTGACTTTAGCATCAAATTCGTATTCTGATAAATTATGCAAATTCATCTTTGTATAGATTTCTTAAAGCTTTTTGCAGCAGCATTCTTGCCCTTGATAAATTAGATTTGGAAGTACCAACACTGATTTTTAAGATCTCTCCAATTTCCTGATGCTTATATCCATCAATTACATACATATTGAACACCGTTCGATATGATGGGGACAACAGTTGAATTTGGTGAACTACCTCATCATAGGTCATCGTTTGTATAATCGTTGGTGCAAATGAAGCAGCCTCATAGTGTTCTATCGAATTTTGACCACTATGTTTTTGTTCTTTCCTATAATGATCGATTGCACTATTAATCATTATTCGGCGAATCCAACCCTTGAATGATTTATTTGGGTCGTACATGTCCAGTTTGGTGAAGACCTTCAGAAATCCATCATTGACTACTTCAACTGCTCGTTCATAATTATTACTGTATCGCAAGCATATAGCCATAGCAAAACCGTAGTAATCCCGGTATAGTCGCTGTTGACTCCGTCTATTACCTTTTTTACAGCCTGTAATCAAGACGGTAAGATCTCGGTTATTATTTTGTTTAGCGCTCACAAATGGACGTTACATAAACAACACGAAGGTTTAACATAGATGGTTGCTTCAATAATTCATCACTTATTCCATAATGAATTAACCACACCTTCTGGGCGTGAGTATAATTAGGTTACTCAGTGAACAGGTTTTGGCTGGATTCAGGACTTATGAAAGGTTTTGGTCAGACTCTGACTCCCATAATTAAAATGTCATCTGTCTGTTCATTTCCACCTTTCCAGGTTGACACTTCCGCTTCCAGATGGGCCTTCTGGTTGGCCATATTATGTGGTTGCATCATATTCAACTGATGCTTTAATCTCCAATTCATAAACTTCTTATTATCAGGCCCTCCAAATTGGTCTATTATTCCATCAGTAAACAAATAAAAGGTGTCTCCTTCTGACAATTGGATACATCTTTCATCAAATGATCGTTCTCTTTTGTAAAGGGTACCAAAGGGTACCAGCTATGCTTTGGGTATTCCCTTTGATAACATTTAACCTTTTATTCTGATAATAGTAAAAAGGCCTCTTTGCCCCTGAGAATACCATAGCCTTGGTTTCAGTATGTAGTTTGCAAATTCCGATATCCATTCCTTCATTGGTAATCTGGGTGTACTTCTCCTGATGTAAGGTGCTGGAAATTTCCTCATGTAGCACCTGGAGTATTTTAGCCGGCTCGACTACTCCCTGCTCCAGCACAATTTGATTCAGCAGTGTATTTGCCATAACCGTCATAAATGCCCCGGGAACGCCATGCCCGGTGCAAT
>QIMC01000159.1 GCA_003232185.1 Flammeovirgaceae bacterium
TACATTATTAAGAAATTGCAATCGATTGCCAAAACGTACTTTCTCAATGGATAAATATAAATCGATATTCTCCAGCTCACTGCCCATGAGGTTGATTTCTTTATTGTCTTTGCCAATCGAATACCTCAAAAATGAGCCTAAATTGATAATCATTTGCTGTGCCTTTGGAGGATCACTTATGGTCAAGGCACTGATAGAATTTAAGCTGTTAAAAATAAAATGAGGGTTTATTTGAGATTTTAGCATTCGCAGCTCGGCTTCTTTTACTGCGGTGGCCAATTGTAGTTGATGGTTTTTTTGTTCTTGCAGGTTTAAGTTATTGTGTATCAGGAAATAAACCAGTAAAATAACCGTATAATAAAATGCTCCGGAAATTGCTCGCCACCATAGTGCATTGTCAAGAAATTGTTGAAACTCACCTTCCGGTTGTATGAGGTGAAGTATACTGGAACTGGTCCAGATCCAGAAAGAAATCGCCACAATTCCCGTACCTGTGAGGGTGAATGCCGGGTGAATGTCGCTAATATTTTTTGGGGCTGAGAAATGTACCACATACCAATATCCTAAACCCATTCCTGCAAACAGGGTGTTATATACCAGGCTGTCCTGAAAGGATAGAATCCAGGGTACTTTAAAATGGAAATAGAGCAATGAAAAATGACCAATACCTATTACCACCCAAATCAGGCAGTAATAAACAGTTGCTATGCTTCCAAGAATAGGATGTTTCATGTGGCTTTAGGCATTCTTAAGCTCACCGCCTCCAAAAAGAATTAACCCTTTAATATGCAATACTTTATTCGGGTCGGTTTTAGAAGTATGTCTTTGATCTTCAAAACCTCCAAATACCACAGTGAGTTGAGATATGTTGATCGTCCAATCAGTTGGAATTTTGAAAACAGCCCCGCCAAATAGGGTAAACAGATCGATGGTATTGGATTCCTCAGAGAGAGAAGCCTGCTTCATATCAATATCGATTCCACCAAAAATAGCGGTAGCATTGCCACCTATAAAGTCTTGTGAGGTTACTTTCTTCTCGAAAGAGCTGAAGATAGCCATTCCATCAATTTGACGACTTTCTTCGCCTATAGGTACTTGATTCTTCCGATGCCTCATTAATATTGATAGACCGATAAGAATTAGTACAATGGGCCACAAATCCCTAAAGCTAAAAAAGCTCATGCCTAAGATGTCATATATTACCAGGAAAGAGGCACCTATTATCAAAGGAATATAAGCTTCTTTTTTACCCAATGATATTCCTACTACCCCTATAACTATTAACAAGGTTTTCCAGGTAAAAAAGTATGAGGGCAGGGGAAGTATATGGAGGTTTTTAAGTAAAAACACCAATCCCAATATCACCAGCACCAATCCTGTCCAGTTACGTTGTTTTATACTGTTATCCATCTTTTTTTTAATCAATCTTTGTCAACTTTTTTGTACTGTTTTGGACCTGGTTAATAAAACCACTCCCACTATGATCAATGCTGCCGGCCACCATAAATGGATGTTTCCAATTGCCATGAATACATCATCAGTAAACCAGAAGAAACCTCCTATAAGCATCAGTGCCACCCCTGCTCTACGCCCTAAAAGCAATAACAGAAACCCCACTGCAATCAAAATTATTTCCCAGGACATATTAAAATGAGGAAAGAAGTGGAAATTATGATAAAAGTCCCAATGGAATCCTTTGCTCAGGAAGGCTACTCCAATTACTAATAGGCAAACTCCAATCCAATTAATTCTATCTTTATTGCGTTGACTCATAGTTGTTCCGTTAATAATTAATCAAATTAACAATATTAAAAGTGAAGGCACTAAAGGAAATCGGTAAGCTACTGGTATATACCGGTAAATGCGGGAAAAATTCAGGTGATTGCAATATGAAGATTTAATAATTTCACCTGATTTTGATCCAGATAAACTGTAAATCAGTTAAAAAACATCCTCTTTTTTGCAATATGTATATATATTAATATTCAGAGGGTTATAATTTAACTTTGGTTTGATTTTTTTTTGTAAAAATTCTACTTTTATGGTTCAAATCGGATGAGAATAATTGTTAAACATTAATCTTAAATAATGACAAAGAGCAAATTAGAATACATTTGGCTAGACGGATATAAACCAACTCAAACCTTAAGAAGTAAAACTAAGGTGGTTAATAATTTTAGCGGATCGCTAGAGGACTGCCCAAGATGGTCTTTTGATGGAAGTAGTACCCAACAGGCTGAGGGTAGTTCTTCTGACTGTATATTGGAACCTGTAGCTATCTTTCCGGATCCGGCAAGAAAGAATGCATTTCTGGTAATGACAGAAGTATTAAATGCAGATGGAACCCCACATTCCTCCAATGGCCGGGCCACAATAGGGGATGATGACGATGATTTTTGGTTTGGTTTTGAGCAGGAGTATTTCTTTTGGGATATTGATACCAACAAACCTTTGGGATTCCCTGAAAGCGGTTATCCTGAACCACAAGGTCCATATTACTGTGGTGTTGGGGCAGGTAAAGCTTACGGACGTGAGATCATGGAAGATCATTTGGATCAATGCCTGGATGCTGGCTTAAATGTTGAAGGAATTAATGGTGAAGTGGCTGCGGGACAATGGGAGTTTCAAATTTTTGCCAAAGGAGCTCAATCTGCAGGAGATCAGATTTGGGTAGCCCGTTTCTTGGCAGAGCGAAATGCAGAACAATACGGAGTGGCCATCAACTGGCACCCCAAACCAGTATCAGGTGACTGGAATGGCTCTGGCATGCATTGCAACTTCAGCAATAGTCTGCTACGGAACGCAGGCAGTGAGGAAACTTTCAAAACTGTTTGTGAAGCCATTGGTAAGGAAATAAAGGAGCATATTTCGGTGTATGGCGCAGATAATGACATGCGCTTAACCGGACTACACGAAACTCAGTCAATTGATCAGTTCAGCTACGGGGTTTCGGACCGTGGAGCATCAATTAGGATTCCCAATATTGTAGTGGATAATGGATGGAACGGGTATTTGGAAGACCGTCGCCCAGCATCCAACGGTGATCCTTATAAAATAGCAGCAGTTATTATCAAAACCGTAAAAGCGGTTAGCGTAGCATCAGTTAATTGACATACAAAATTGCCATTGTCTTTTAATGGTTCTTTTTTTGGCCCTGAATTCATTTTCTTTAGGCAAACGATTAATAGTAGTGGACTTTCAGGAATTTGTACAATCACTTGACCAGGAGACTCCGCCTATGTCAGAGCCAATGTTGGTGGCCCTCTGGTATGACAGGAAAGGA
>QIMC01000301.1 GCA_003232185.1 Flammeovirgaceae bacterium
TTCGCAAAAACAAGGACTACCTGTTTCCTTTTTTATATCATGAAAAGGTACCTGCTGACAATAATGCTTCAGAAAGGGCTATACGTAATGTAAAAGTCAAGCAGAAAATATCAGGACAATTTTTCAATCATGACAATGCCATGGATTTTGCCATCATTCGTTCTGCTATTGATACTACCATTAAAAACGGAGCCAATGTCTTTAACGTAATGAAATTTATCGCTAAGTTGGCTCCTGAATAGTTACTAAAAAACAAGTCTATATCAAGTGCAGAGACCGGTCAGGCTGGTTGGCTAAACCTTATCCTGGCGCACTCCTGCTTTTGGCAGACAGCAGAGGTTAGGGTAAGGGGATTAATTATTTTGTGCTGTGGTTTTTCGTAATTTGAATTTCGTAATCCGTTATCGAATTTTTCATGTCCCAATCTTAAATATACGTATATATCGAGACCACTTCGGTCAAAATAAACGATGGGATAGGCAAAATTCAAATGCCTTGCCCCACTGTTCCACCATGCACCTCGTTGGTTAAAGGATGATTGGATAGCGGTTTCCTCTGGAAGTCCTCTGGCAATCAAAGTTTGCGCACGTGTCCAGGAACGATTCATCTGACGCCATTGTATCTTTCGTACGTAAATGTCGCCTGATCCAGCTGTCCAGTTCATTGCTGAAACCTTTTGTCTCGCTTCCTGAAAAGTAGATAATCCAGCCTTTCAGTAATGGATGTCGGCTATGAACTTTTGCAGGTTCCGTCCCTTTCCCTGACCAAACTTCTCCTTTAACTTCTCTCTTAGCCTTGCGACCTACATCGGATCCACTGCTCTGTACGCCTCAACGGTTGCCAACACTCCCTCCTTGCCCGGCATGCTATTGCCATGCTCCAATCCCAGAAAGCCACCATAGCCCTTGTCATGAATGAATTGCAATACGTTCTTGTAGTTGATCTCACCAGTACCTGGTTCGTTCCGTCCAGGGGTATCACCTATTTGGAAATAACCAATCTCATCCCATACTTGCTCTATGGTTGGGATTAAATTTCCTTCCTGAATTTGTACGTGGTAGATGTCGTAAAGTATCTTGACATTATTACTGTCTACCCCCTTCACCAGGGAATAAGCCTGGGACACGTTGTGTAGAAACATTCCCGGGTGATCAATTTTATGATTCATAGGTTCGATGATCATGGTAATCCCTTCGGGATGGTAGATATCCATCAGGCGTTTAGTTAGTTCAATGGCATTGGCCATTTGAAAATCCCAGGATAATCTGGGATCGGCCAGTCCCAGTACGTTATGAACCGTTTTAGTGCCCATTCTTTTGGCAATTTCCAGAGATTTGTTAGCGTCTTTAATGACGGAATCCCGTGCAGCTTTGTCACTTCCAGCAAAGGTGACCTCTGGAAATGTAAGTATACCCACAAACTGACCAAACTCCATTCCCAACTGGTGGATCAGTTGACTGATGGTTTCCTGTTCCTGCGCACTTCTTTGCAATAACATGGTGCTTTCCCAGGCCCTGAAGCCCTGATCATAGGCCCATCGGATTTGATCCAGTGGGTCGCTACCCGCCATATCCGCAAACAAGCCAAAATCTGGAGAAAACTTCATATTGAATGGTTCATTGACATCTATGGTCAATTTGGTAAACGGAAAAGCGGATTGTGTTGTCAATAATGCGGCTCCGGTAAGTCCTTGATTAATGAATTTCCTTCTAATCATACATTAATGTAAGTTCGGGATAAGAAAGGCAATATTTTTTTATAAATCAACGCTTTTATGTAAAAAAAGTGTTTATTATACATAAAACAATCCCCTTGTGCTTAAGAAGCAATTTATTGAATTCTATGTACTTTTTTGTAATTTTTGCGTTTATTTTGATTCCGAAATCAAAAACACCTTTTAAAGTTTGCCTTAAAGAGTAAGCGCAACAGAACTTCAAATTTAGTTTTTGTACAACTGATTCAAAACACTGCTTTCCTATCTCAGAAAATCATCTTAAAAGGAAATTTATTTGGGATACGCCAGGGAATGGCTGTGTGTCAGACATAAAGCTATATTCCCTCAGTACAGGGACGGTTATATCTGACCATCATTATGGATCTGTACGATCGTAAGATAATTGGATGGGCATTAAGATAAATCAATGAAAACAACACATACTGTTCTGGCAGCTTGGAGAATGGCGCTGGTTAATCGAGTAATAAATGGTCAACTGGTTTTTCATTCAGACAAGGGTGTTCAATACGCATCCAAAAAATTTAGAAAACAACTGTATCAATTCCCATTTGCTGTTCTTTTGATTCAATCACAATTACATTGGCTGAAAGTGGGCTAGCAATATCTTTAGCGATTCGTAAATGAAATTGAGAAATTGACCCATAAGGGCAACGGGAAGGCGCGGTGTAATGTCTACTGTAGAGGCACCAATGTATATATCCGATGCCCAGATACTGGTGGACATAAATCCCCAGAGCAGCATAAAAATTGCAATCAATTTAATCATCTGTTTCATATTGTTGTTTTATTACCTTAAATAAATCATTATCTTTTCTTGGTAACGGAGGGTTTTCACCATTTTCTTTGGCCTGCCAATATTTCCAGCCCAGGTCTCCTGTTCCCAATTCATAATCATAACCATCCCATTCATCTTCCCTGAAGGAGTAAAAAGCCCAGTGGAAGGTATTTTGGTTTAAAAAGTCAATAATATCTTGAAGATACTCTACGGCTCCATCATTTTTTCTCATACATCCGAATTCACCCGCTACGATATTGCGGTTGGGAATGTCATTTAAGTTAGCCCAATCCAGAAACGGTCTAAAATATGTTTCAGTAATATTTTTATTCCAGTATATGGTGTCATTCCCAAATGGAACCTTCCCAGGATAGACATAATTATTCTTTTCTCTATAGTTTTTATTGGATGTAAACTGATAGGGCTCATACATATGAAAAGAGTACAAAAAAAATTTGTCCTCGAAAGCCCCTGGCCAATAACAAAATGCTCCCGGTTGACCATACCAGCCGGCATCTAACATGATCGCTTTATCGGGGTCAATTTCCCTGATCTCTTTAACCTGAGTTCGATTAATAATTTGGTAGAAAAGCACTGAATATTCCAGTGGTTAAATAAGTAAAAGTCATGTTTTTTAGTTATATTAATGTATTGACAATCAACAATATAACTAGCAATTACATGACTCTTACCGATAATAAAATTACCGAAATTTTCTATCTAACCGATGATTTCTGTCAAAAATTC
>QIMC01000026.1 GCA_003232185.1 Flammeovirgaceae bacterium
GATGCGTAGGATATGTGCTTCATTGACTGTAGCGCACTTTCTTTAAAAGTGCCATCACCATTATTGAAGTACAGATAATCTCGTCCTGCGAAGTCGTTACCTACATAAATATCAGGATACAAATCGTTATTAAAATCAACAATAGCTACCCCAAGCCCGTCACCAAGCTTTGATCTTTTGATACCAATAAATTCTTTTACTTCAGTAAAGTAGCCATCTTTATTGTTGTATATCTTATCACCTACGTAGCGATTAATGTCACTGTCATTAAAGTTTTTGAAAATTTCCCTTATGGGATCAGTGGCGTGATTCAGTAGGTACATATCTAAATCTCCATCCAGATCATAATCGAAAAATGTAGCTTGAATTGATGTGCTCCAATCGTCCAAACCAAACTCTTTCCCTTTTTCGGTAAAGGTTCTATCTCCGTTATTTACGAACAGCAGATTGCTCCTTAATTTTGGTCTTGTTTTGCCTGAACGGCATAAATAAATGTCAAGCAATCCATCTTGATTGATATCAACCATGGTTACACCAGTCTTCCAACCTGATATGGTATCTAAACCGGATCCTTTGGTTATATCTTGAAATTTAAAATCACCTTTATTAAGGTAAAGTTTACCGGTATGGCTATTTGCACTTAAATAGATATCTACTAAACCATCATTGTCAATATCTCCAACGGCTACACCGCCGCCATTGTAAAAATTGGTGTAGGTAAAAACATTATTGTCAAGGTCCTCAGCTACTTCATTTCTGAATCTAATACCGGTGTCCTTAGCGCTTAACAATTCCAGCAATGTTTCAGATGACTCCTGCTCTTGACTACTACAAGCTTGTATGACCAATAAAATTGACAACAGACCGTAAATTATAATATCCCGCACCCTCATATGACTCCTATTTATCTCAGATACTAAAGAATATGCCAAGGCATGACAGGCACTAATTTACTAAGTTAAGTTTACTTAAAAGCAAAACACAATCGCGCTTACAGTGCGATTGTGTTTCTTGTTATCCAATACGATCAATTCAGTTACCCACATGCATTAATCGTCCTTTTAAGAGATTAAATTTCCCTCGTCATCCCACTGGGCCAGATCCATTCGTTTACTTTGGTCTACACACCTGGCGATCCATTGCGGGTCATAGGAAAGACCATGTTCATCCAAGACCTCCTGGGGGACTCCATCCCACACATTTGGTTGATTACCCATATAGCCGAGATCTTTAATCCCTATTTCAGAAGTATAGTATCCTGTAAGTGTCAGGTTTCTCATCAGTGAGAAAAACACTACTCCATGTTTTAAATCTTCTGAAGCTTTATCCGGGTAAGCGATTTCATCGATAACTGCTAGTTGTTGATCTGAAGAGCAATTTTTAAAATCCATATTAAATCGCCGATTGGTCTGGTTATCCAGCCACATTAACCCCCCTTTCAATGGCACCTGGTGCCTGGGTATGTCTTTGGCCATAAATTCAATAAATTCGGGTACCCCAGCATCAGTCGCTGACCCAAATTCGGCAGTAGCCGGCAAAATGATATCGCAAAGTATAGCAATTGTTTCCAGATTACCTTCAGACAAGAATTGTTCTGCCCGTATCCTTTCATCATTTAACTTTTCTTTGGCAGTTCTCCCATACCCTATAGATTTTTCAATAGATACTTCCTCCGGAGGTGCTGCCGGAGCGCAACCGTTAAGTACCAATCCTCCTGCAACCGAACCTACCAGTAGTGATTTTAGTGATTCTCGCCTATCCATATCTTAAATGTTTTGCTTTTTCATTTGATCAATAATGTAATCAGAAGTCTTCCAGGCAAGTGCCAAAATAGTCCAGGTTGGATTTTTATCCGCCTGAGATACAAATGGACCCCCATCTACCACAAAGAGATTTCTTACTTCGTGTAGCTGCTGGTATTTATTCACTACTGATTTCGCAGGATCATTCCCCATTCTGGTGGTACCTACTTCGTGAATAATTCTTCCTGGTGCTAACAGGCCATAATCCTTGTCCTTTCCTGGCTTATCCCCTAAGGCCTGCGCTCCCATTGCATCAAAGATCTGTTCGAAGGTTTCATGCATATGCTTTGCCTGCGAACGTTCGTACTCGGTCCATTTATAATGAAATCGCAATACAGGGATACCATACTCATCTACTAACTCCGGATCTATTTCGCAATAATTATCCAGTTGGGGGACACTCTCACCCCGCCCGCTGATACCGATTATGGATCCATAATACCTCTTTACATCTGCTCTTAGTTTGGTGCCGTATCCACCAATGGTACCACCAAATTGATCGTTTAGGTCTGTAGCATTAAATCCGAAACCATAGGATGGCATTCCCAACCCTCCCCACACTTCCAGGTGATATCCTCGCGGGAAGTCCAGTTTTTTATTATCCAGCCACCAGGGAGTGTAGACATGCATTCCGCCTACTCCATCTTCATTGTATAATTTTCTGTTTAACATAGAAGGCACCACTGCGGCCCTGCTTGCTCCGGTAGAATCATGCAGGTACTTTCCTATTAGTCCGCTGCCATTCCCCAGTCCGTTGGAGAATTGAGCGCTTTTGGAGTTTAACAAAATCCTGGCGGTACTACAAGCCGATGCCGCCAGTACCACAATTTTACCACGGATGGTATACTCCTTACGGTCGTCTTTATTTATATAAGATACTCCAGTGGCTTTTCCTTCATCGTTAGTAAGGACTTCTCTAACCATGGCATTGGTAAACAATTTAAGGCTCTTCCCGGATTTTTGGGTGGGAAAAATCAAACAGGTTCCCGAAGAAAAGTCCGCTTTGGCCATACAACCCCGGCTGCATTGTTTGCAATAGAAACAAACCCCTCTTTCGTTGTTTATTTTTTTTGTCAGTATCGATAGTCTGCTGGGTATGGCTGGAATTTTGGCTTTTCGGGCTGCTTCCAGATAGTAAAGTTCATGAAGCCGTGGTTTTGGGGGAGGTAGGAAAAATCCGTTGGGTTCATTCGGAAAGTTCTCTTTGGTCCCAAATATTCCAATCAATTTATCCACTTTATCGTAATAAGGGGCAACATCCTCATAGCCAATTGGCCAATTACTGCCCAGACCATCTATGTCTTTTCTTTTGAAATCTTTAGGTCCAAACCTAAGAGAAATCCTTCCCCAATGATTGGTTCGACCGCCAACCATATGAGAACGGAACCAATCAAACTCAGTACCGTTCTTTCTGGTATAGGGTTCTCCCTCTATTTCCCAGCCTCCGTAGG
>QIMC01000416.1 GCA_003232185.1 Flammeovirgaceae bacterium
TTCTTTCTTTTATGATTTGAAGAGGGGTTCGATCCAGGTATTTTTTAAAAATATTGGACAGTGTTTTTGGAGACCTGTGCAATAAGTCAGCATAATCCGACACTTTAGAATAAGTTTTAAAATGTTTCTCTACCAGATAGTTATACTCTCTTATTAGTCCGACACTCACATCGTCATTAGGTATATAGTTATGTTCATTTTTGTAGATGCGCAGACAAAGTATCAGGAACCTTTTCAGTAACCCTTGGAGCATCTCCAATTTAAGATGGTCCATTTCCTCCATTTCCATGAGCAAGATCTCCCAGAGCAGGTTGAATGGCTTTTTCTTATCTTCTGGAATTGCAATTTTAGGGATTTGAGACGCTCCAAAGAATAATAGTCCTTTACAGCCTACTTCACTATCCTGCTCTTCAACGCAATGAAATGAACGATTGAACTGCAGCACATTCATTCTTTCGAATTTAAAATTTTCCAGCTTGTGATATTCTGTTAGAAAGATAACCTCATTCTTCCGAATAGTAAGCTCCTCATTATCAATCATAAAATGTGCACGTGAACCTGTATTCCAGATAATACTCAACCCGGTTTTCAAATCCTGCTTAAACATATAACTTCGTTCTGGTAGTATCTCAGATACGAATATGGTTTCATTTATTGCACCTTGGAATTTCATTTATCAGTAATATGCGCACTACTCTTTAAGCGTGGTAATATCGTTCTTTATAAATTTTGCCATCTTTCCATTCAGTTGCAACTATTTGCTCTGAAACCATGGTGCTTCCATCTTTCAATTTGAGGGTCATAACCGCATCATAGAAGGAGTGGTTTCCATTCACCGCAAAGTTACCAACTTCATATCCAATGAATTCTTCTAAATCATTATTTATAAAATCTTCTTCAAATTTTACACAATATGCTTTACCCACCTTCGCGGCTCCGTTTGCTTCACGCAGTTCAACATGGTCATGTAAATAGGTTTCCATGGCCTCAATGAACTTGCCCTCAGCAAGTAAGTCATGAAGGTGATTCAGGTTCTTCTCGATTTGATTTTCCATTTGTTTTGATTTGTAGTTTTTCAAATAGTGATAAATATTATTAATACAAAAATGAGGATAGCAGAGAAAACTGCATAGACGAAATTTCCTAAGTTGTTGGCAATTATTCCCATTGATATGTTAAGCGCTGAATTTTATTCCACCGGATGTTCGATAATGTCCGCGTTATGCCTGCCTTGCTTCGCCGAAGCTTCAGCGGAGGCACTAGCGCAACCAAGGAGGGTAAAGTTGCCTTGCCTGCCGGTTTACTTGGCTTTGGCATGGCAGGTTTGTTTGAGCGGTTAGTGAAAAAATATTTGCTTTTGTTTAATTACTTCTATCTTTACATTCAAATATTGCGAATATTTAACTAAAAACAGTTATGATTACTATCATGAATAAGTTTAAATCATTGGCCTTTGGAGTACTGATACTTTCATTTTTTATGGTTGTGACCCTGGGCTCCTGTAGTACCCAAGGATCCGGATCGGAAAACTCAGAAGCGACTGCCGAAGGTGAAGAGCACCCAGCAGAAGAGGGTGAAGAGCACCCAGCAGAAGAGGGTGAAGAGCACCCAGCAGAAGAAGGTGAAGAGCACCCAGCAGAAGAGGGTGAAGAGCACCCAGCAGAAGGAGATGACGAGCATCCTTCAGATTCCACCAAAACAGAGTAGCAGATAAAGAGTAGCAGATAATTAACTATCCGGGTTGGTTCTAATAAAAGAGAAGGTGGTTTCCACATAACCTGGTTCGCCTTCGATTTCCAGCACCGGGTAGGCCAAGAAGTTGATCGGTCCGGAGACAGGTGTCGGGTCAGGGGCAAGGTCTCTGCCCTGGCTAAACTCAATGCGGTTCGCTGGGTGATGCCCGAAATAATAGGTGGCCAAAGGGGTGTATTTATTCCCTTCACTGATATCAACCGGCCACCATTTTCCCTCGGCATAAAATTCTGCCCAGCAATGATATCCGTTTACTTCGCCATCATTTCGTTCGGAAGGAATGGCTGCTCCCACCGCAAAACGGGCGGGGATTCCAGCTGATCTCGACAGAGAGATGAAAAAGGAGTGAAATTCCGTACAGTTCCCAGACTTTGAATCACAGGCGTAGTTGGCATCTCCTGTGCCATAGATACCTTCTTTGGCGTAGCGCATATTGTCTATAATGTAGTCGTAAAGGGCCCTTGCCTTGGTGAGTGGGCTGTTGGCTTGCTTTTCCCGGATTGCCTGGTTAGCAATTGTGCTGAAACGATCACCTACCGGCATAAGTGATGTACCTATAAGGTATTTTGAGAGATCGGAATCATCTTCGGGGTATGGTGCTTTTTCCAGCCGCTCCACCCGATAGCTCATGGTCAATTTCTGGTTGCTGTGCTCCGGAAGTAACTGAAGATACAAGATGGTGTTGCCATTTTCCTTCTCCTGAATCATTTCCTGTTGACCAGGTGCTTGTAGCGATATGATCTCTATGTTTTGAAAGGGGTCACTCTTGGCTACAGGAACCCACATTTTTGCTGATCCGGATATTTCCGGTAACTGCACCTCATAGGTAAAAGTAAAGTGATCTTTGCCTTCTATCACTCCCAAAAGATCATTGGACGCATCCTCCACAGGAACAGTAAACCATGTCTTCTTGACTTTGTCCTTTTTCCAGGTATAATAGGGTTTTCCATTAAGTTTATGTAGGTCAGTTCTGGTTACCTGCATTGCTCCGGGATCACCATCCAGGAAAAAGTCCATGTCATACACGTCTCCGTTTTCGGTGGCTAAGTCCACGCAGGCAAAAAACTTGTTGGTTCCCAGAACAGAAAGGTATTCTGTATGTACCCGTACCAGTTTCAGGCTAAGGTTCAATGTGTCTTTTGTAAAATTGAAATAACCGCCTCCATTCTTGGTTTTGGCGGCTATATTGGCTCGTATTCCCTGCTCCACATCTTTGATGGTCACTTTCTTTTTCTCCTGACTGGTATCATGGATTTGGCTGGCTGATTTTTCCTGATTGTCCTGACAGGCAAAAAATAGTAAAAGCAGCGTACCTATAAGCAGTGGGTTAGATTTGTGCATACGATTTGGAGTTTATTATTCTACTAAGTGACAGGTGAACAGAAATAAAATGCTAAAATACCTCATCAATGGATTATAAGGTTCCATATTAGCGCTTTTAATTTATCGTTTCAAGAAGGCGAGGGTCATTTCGTAATTCGT
>QIMC01000278.1 GCA_003232185.1 Flammeovirgaceae bacterium
TGGATGGCTTCATCCTGTCCTGCAACTCTCCTGCTTAACTCTTGCTCAAGATGTAGCAATTTTTCTCGATCCCCCTGTAACATTTTAGATACTGGAATACCCGTCCATTTGGCCACAATCTCTGCTATGTCTTCGGAAGAAACTTCTTCTTTTAGCAAAGATCCGGACTGGTGCATCTCATCCAATTGTGTCTGAAGATTTTCCAAATTTTCCTGACTCTGCTTGATTTTTCCATAGCGTATTTCAGCCACCAGCCCATAATCTCCAGCTCTTTCTGCTTTTTCCGCTTCCAGCCGGTAATTTTCAATGTTCTCTTTTTCTCCCTGAACCGATTGGATTACCCCTTTTTCATTTTCCCATTGTGCTTTTAGTTCATTCTTCTTTTCGGTGAGGTCCGCTATTTCTTTAGAAAGTTTCTTCCCTTTATCTTTATCATTTTCCCTGCGAATAGCCTCTCGCTCAATTTCTAATTGCATGATGCGTCGTTGTAGCTCATCAAGTTCTTCCGGTAGTGAGTCAATTTCTATACGCAACTTCGAAGCTGCTTCATCCATAAGGTCAATTGCCTTGTCAGGTAGGAATCGATCGGAAATATATCGATGTGATAATTCCACTGATTTGATTACCGCATCATCCTTAATGCGCACGCCATGGTGGAGTTCGTACTTATCCTTAATCCCTCGTAGAATACTTATGGAATCCGGAACAGAGGGTTCGTCCACAATTACCGTTTGGAAACGACGCTCCAACGCTTTGTCTTTTTCAATATACTTCTGATATTCTTTTAGGGTGGTGGCCCCAATAGCATGGAGTTCACCCCTTGCTAATGCCGGTTTAAGTAGATTCGCAGCGTCCATAGCGCCTTCTCCTCCTGAACCCGCACCTACCAGGGTGTGAATCTCGTCTATAAATAGAATGATCTCGCCGTCCGAATCAGTAACCTCTTTAATTACTGCCTTAAGTCGCTCTTCAAACTCTCCTTTGTATTTAGCACCCGCCACCAAAAGTCCCATATCAAGGCTTATCAAAGTTTTAGTTTTTATACTTTCCGGGATATCGCCATCCACAATGCGTTGAGCCATTCCTTCCACAATAGCTGTTTTTCCGACACCTGGCTCTCCGAGTAACATGGGGTTGTTTTTTGTCCTTCTTGATAAGATCTGCAACACCCGCCTGATTTCCTCGTCCCGCCCGATCACCGGGTCAATCTTTCCTTTGCGCGCCAGTTCGTTTAGGTTAATACCATATCGTTGTAAAGATTGATATTTCCCCTCTGCATTTTGATCCGTTACTGTGCTTCCTCCACGAAGTTCTTGAATTGCCTTGATCAAATCCTTTTTTTCAAAACCTACATCTTTCATTAATTGACCAATACGGTCTTTGCCTGCCAGGATTCCCAGCAACAAATGCTCTATTGCTATGAACTCGTCATTAAACTCTTTCAGGTATATTTTTGCTTTCTCCAATGCTGCATTGGTCTGATTGGAAAGGTAAGGCTGTTGGCCAGATGCTTTGGGATAAGACTGTATCACCTCATCAATGCGGTTGTTCAATATCGCCGCATTTATATTTAATTTCTTGGTAATAAAGGAAATCACGTTCTCATCGGTTCCAAGTATTGCTTTCAATAAGTGGCCGGTTTCAATAGCTTGTTGTTGGTTGCCTAAGGCAATTTCAGTGGACTTTTGAATGGCCTCCTGTGATTTTATGGTATAATTATTAAAGTTCATATTGTAGTTTTTAAGCTGATTCCTGAAGTCAATCATATCACATCAAAATGTAAACCAGTGATGTTTTAGATGATAGGCAATGCCATTTTGGCATATTTTTATCGTTTATTGTACATTATCCAGTCATTTTGTCGGTAAATTATGCTACTCTGAAATACAGTTTATGCTATCTTGCCAATTGGATACCTTTAAAATAATAAGTCGTTCTTATGAACAAAAATTCACGTAGAAAATTTCTAAAAAATAGCACCATGGCCCTGGCGGCTGGAACAGGAGGGCTGGCCATCGCTTGTCAGGATATCAAAAAGCCAAAGATCAGTGTCCCATACATCAATTACAACAAAACTTACGAATGGAAAATCACTACTACCTGGCCGCCTAACTTTCCGGTATTAGGCGAAGGCTGTTCCCATCTGGCCCGGTGGATTGAAGAAATGTCCGGAGGACGTTTAAAGATCAAGGTATATGGAGGAGGCGAGCTAATTCCTTCACTGGAAAGTTTCGAGGCTGTGAGTAATGGGGCCATCGAAATGGGGCATGGAGGGGCTTACTATTGGGCAGGTAAAACACCGGCTGCACAATTCTTTTCCACAGTACCATTTGGAATGAGTTTTAAACAAATGAATGCCTGGATCGTAACCGGAGGAGGCAGGGAGCTATGGGAAGATCTTTATGACCGTTTCGACCTGTTGCCCATGCTTTGTGGAAACACCGGGGTTCAGATGGGTGGCTGGTTCAATAAGGAAATTAATACTATTGAGGACCTTAAAGGTCTAAAAATGAGAATGCCTGGATTGGGCGGAAAAGTAATGGCTCGGGCAGGAGCAACCGCCTTACTGGTGGCAGGAGCGGAGATTTACACCAATCTTGAAAGGGGAGTGATTGACGCTACTGAATGGATAGGACCTTACCATGACTACCTGATGGGTTTCCATCGAATTGCAAAATATTATTACTATCCGGGTTGGCATGAGCCGGGGCCCGCGCTTGAGCTGATTATTAACAAGTCTAAATTTCTTTCTCTCCCCAGTGATTTGCAGGCCATAATTCGTACCGCTGCATACCGCAGCAATACCTGGGTAGCTGCTGAATTTGACAATAAGAATGCTGTTTATCTGGATAAAATTATAGAGGAAGGAAAAGTCAGTTTAAAATCTTTCCCAGACCCGGTACTGAATCGTTTGAGGGAATACACTGATGAGGTCATACAAGAATTGATTGAACAGGATGAAGACAGTCGTAAAGTATATGCGTCCTTTGATAAATTCCGAAAGAGTCTACATCAGTGGTCAACCATTAGCGAGAAATACTTCTACAATAAGCTGATGTAAAATTAGTTTTCTAACCAGTTTGGAAGCCAACTGATGATTTCAGGGTATAGGATAACCAATACCAGAAAGATCATTTGTATGATCACAAATGGAGCAATTCCCCGGTACAGTTGCATAGTAGTTACCTGAGGTGGTGCTACTCC
>QIMC01000312.1 GCA_003232185.1 Flammeovirgaceae bacterium
TAAAGAGTGGAAAACCTGTTTTAGGAATAAGGACCTCCACCCATGGGTTTCAATTTGAGGAGGTCGAATCAAGTTATCTGCGCTATGGAAACTCTTACAAAGAGGATAACGAATGGAAAGACGGATTCGGTCGATTGATACTGGGAGAGAAATGGATATCCCATCATGGTAAGCACGGAGATCAAAGCACTCGGGGAATCACGGCACCCGGCGCTGATGGCCATCCTATTCTAAACGGAATTGAAGCAGGAGGCATTTGGGGTCCTGCTGAAGTCTATGGCGTGCGATTGCCGCTACCAGGGGACGCCAAACCAATTATACTCGGACAGGTAACTAACAGAACATCAGCATATGACGAAGATGATCCCAGGTTAGGTATGAGACCAACCGATATTGAGCTACCAGGTTTGGTAATGAGGGAAAATGATCAGGATGAAGAAGTTGAAGTGGATCAGAACAACCCCATGATGCCTATTGCCTGGACCAAAACATATCAGATACCCGGAGGTCAACCCGGACAGGCTTTCGCTACTACTATTGGTGCTTCTACTGACTTATTGGCGGAGGGAACCAGAAGAATGATGGTGAATGCTGTTTTTTGGTGTTTGGCACTGGAAGTACCGGAAAAGGCTAATGTTGACCTCGTGGGTAGTTACAAACCCTCACGATTTAAGTTTTACCAGGATGAATATTGGGATGATAAAAATCTAAAAATCTCAAGCCTGGAGTGAACCACTTAAAAATGAACTTCGGGTTCTGTGGGTATACGGGTATGATGAACATCATATAGCGGGAGCGCATGATTATGAAAAGATCAAGAACTTAATGGTGGGCACAGAAGATGTAATGAGATACTGGGAAGGAAAGAAAAGAAGTAAATAGCTACAGAATATTGTCTAATAAAATGCATACTTCATTTAGAGACCAGGTGGTATTAGTTACAGGAAGCTCCTCGGGAATTGGTAAAGGTGCGGCACTGTTTTTTGCTGAATGTGGCGCCAGATTAGTACTGGCTTCAAGAAATGAGCACGCCAATACCGAGTTGCTGAAACGAATCAAGGAGCATGGAGCTCATGGGATTTTTGTACAAACTGATGTATCTAAAGACGATCAGGTCCGAAAAATGGTAAAAGAAGCGGTAGATTATTTTGGTACCATAAATATTGCCATTAATAATGCCGGTATAGAAGGAACGCCCCTAAACAAAACTGCGGATTACCCGGAGTCGGTCTGGGATGAAGTAATGGAGGTTAATCTGAAAGGTGTTTGGTTGTGTATGAAACACCAAATCCAAGTGATGCAAAAAAACAGCGGTGGGGCAATAATAAACATATCATCCCTGGCCGGCCTAAAGGGAGGAGATGCCGGAGTTGCCTATCATGCCTCAAAATTCGGAGTGATTGGAGCTACTAAAGCTGCAGCGATGGAATATGCCAGGGAAAAGATTCGGATCAACGCTGTATGTCCTGCAGTTATTGAAACACCAATGGCGGAAAGAGCATTCACTGATCCTGATCGACGCGCCACAGCAGCAAAGATGCATCCGGTTGGACGCTTTGGAACGGTAAATGAGGTGGTTGCTACTATCGCATGGCTGGCCTCAGCCGATTCAGCTTTTATTACAGGAACTGCTATCCCAGTAGATGGCGGAGCCAGTTGCTGAACTCCATCCCAATCCTGTAAACGGAGTTTCAAATTTTGAGGCGTTAAATTATCTGAATATAAAACCCAGGCGGATAACCAAGGGTGGCAGCTAGTGTCATGTCATACCTCAAATGACGGATATGGCGGAAGTAGATTTTGAGTCAGGTCAAGGCAAAAAATCTTTGCATAACCATTCCGCGTGTCGCCATAGCTTTAGCGGAGGCACAGCTATGGAACGATTTTTTAACGCAGAGATGGCGCAAAATATACCCCGGATTACCCGTAGGTTTAGGCTTGACATGACACTAGGGAGCGGCCGATATAAACTTATATTTATTGCCTGTCAATTGAACCTGTGTTACATAGTCATAAACCATCTTGGAGATATTTTGAAACAATCTGGTTCCGCTTTTAGAATCAACCAGGTCTTTCGACAATAGGACCAGCACATATTTGCGGCCATCCGGTAGAAACACAATACCTGCATCATGCTGCACTCCGGTTATACTGCCTGTTTTATGGGCAACTATAACATCTTCCGGTAGCAGGGAGGGGATTATATTGTTGTGTTGTTGACGTTTGAGTACTTCAATCATCATGATTGAAGCTTCTCTAGAAACTACTTTTCCATTGGCCAGTTGCTCGAATATCACCAGTAAGCTTTGAGCATTGGTGGTATTATTTAACCCCAGTTCATAGGCTTTTATGTCTTCGACCCCCCTTAATATCTGCATGTTATTGGCACCCAGATCCTTCATGGATTGAGTAATAGGTTCTGCACCCAGGTGATCGATCAGTAGGTTATTGGCTAGATTGCTGCTTTCGGTGTTCGGTGATCAATACCTCTACCAGGTCTCTAATGGATATTTTTCCCCCGACAGCCTGATACAAACCATGCTCGCTGTCATCGTCTGATCCCAGCTCAAACCAACTACTATCGACTATACTTCGAAACTTGTTGGATATTATTAGACTATCCTCAAGATTGAGGTTTCCCTCGTTTATTTGTTTAAAAACTTCGATCATCACCGGAGTTTTCATGGTACTGGCTGCATGGAAAATGGTGCTTTTATTTATATAAATAGCCTCCCCTATAGAATCAAGGCTTTTAAAGGCCACCGCAAATACACCTTCATGACAGTGTATTGAGTCCAGGATCTGCAATTCGAGATTGGTAAGGGCATGGGTATTTGATGGCTTTTCTGAACAGGATATCAATAAAAAGAGGAACCAAACCTGAAGCAATGGACGCATTGATATAGATGTTTAAACACAAAGCTACTCCTATAAATAGTAGTTAGTACACTTTAATTGCAATTTGTCATACATTCATATCAAAATGCCTAATCACATACCATAGTTCAAAATTGAAGCCAGAAGAGAGGAAAACCAAATACGAAGAGTATTAGGAATTTTAACAGATAAAACCATGTAGTGAATCTTATGTTTTTGAAAGTAAAGAGTCCAATTAAACGCTATTTCTTCTTCGACAAAATATAGAATCCCCCGGTATCACTCAAACTGGTGAGGTTCACATTGGCGTCGCAATTATCTACTTCAATTTCTTGCTCCGCTCCTGTACGGATTTCAATCCAGCGGAATCGATATTGATTTGCTTCCAGAGGCAGTTCGACTGTAACTGATCCATCTAATGGGAAATAGATCACATAGTGTTCATCCCCGTTTCTGGCGGCATAGGCTTCGTTGTCTGTTCGGTCACCCAGGATTTCCATGGCTGGTTCCAAATCCCAGAATTTTACCGATTCTTCTATTTTACGAATTGATCTTAATGAAGCAAGGGCATTTTCATTGTTCCCATTTCCATGAGGACCCCGGTGGTGTCGGCCTGCAGCCACGCCAAGCAACATCTGTCGAACCAGTCGCTCCACCCCATCCTGATTGCTTCCCGACCCCCAACTGGAATTCATACCTCCATAGGTTTTCACACAATTAACCGGCCTTAGTGGTTCCACCCTGTTTCTTGCTTCCACTATCCATTTCAAGGAATCCCAATGCATTTGGTCAAAATTCCTGGAGTTTATTTGAGACACATCCACGAACTGATACAACTCGGGGGTTTCTATCTCATAATTACAGTTGTCACAGGATTGCGGGGTAAAATAATGATCAAACATATCCGTCACATAGACTTTTTTATCGGCTTCAGCGGCTCGGTTGGAAATGTAGTCCATCCAGTACATGCCCCATTCCTTTGGTGTTGAGGTCTCATTATTCATACAGTAAAGAACATTTCCGAATTGCAAAGTGTATTTGAGCAATTTGTCCACATATAATTCCTGGTATTTCCTTACCTCATCCAATGAAGGTGAATAGAGAGGCATCCCGGATATGGTATGGAAAAAAGGCTGTACATCAGTTGCAGGGTGTTTCGGATACCAGGAAGACATTCCCACCAAAGAATCGTAATTGATATTATTTTCCGGATTGAGTGGGTTCAATTTCCAGGGCCCTCTGGAAAAGTCAAACCGGTCCCACACTTCGATTTGCACAATTACCGCTCTCTTATCTGCGGCCTTGAGAAGATTTTCAAACCGGCTCCAGTATTCCGCGTTCCAGTCATTTAAATCATAATTTCCGTTATCCAGCATTTTAAAAGGCCATACATCCAGCGAATCCCGGCTGCTCATGGTGTTGCGAATGTAGTTGCCCCCATTTTTAACCAGCAGATCAAGCTGATCCATCATATCAGGTGATTGATACAAATTATCATTATCGGTTGCTCCAAGCAACAGTACTGGTTTTCCCTTATACTGCCAGTATTTAGGATTTGAGGTCCAGGGTTTTAAGGAATTGTCTGTTCCTGAAGTGTATTCATTTGCCTGCTGCTCTGAGCAACTTACAGCAAGCATATTACTTAGGAAAATACCACTATAAATTAATAACCTAACACTCATGATAATTGGCTTTAAATCGGTCAAACTTAAAAATACTATATTCAACCCGGAATTCTCATTTTTTATATCACCTAGCATGCTTTTTAAAAAGTTCCATTTATTGACCAGTGCGACCTTGATTTTTTACAGCTTTTTTATCATTTCATGCAGCCGGAAAGAGAAAAAAGAGATCGATAGTAACCCGCCAAATATAATTGTAATAGTAGCTGATGACCTGGGATGGAATGACATTGGGTATCACGGTTCTGAAATAAACACCCCTGTACTTGATAAACTGACCAAGGAGGGTATTGAACTTGATCGATTTTATGTCCACTCGGTTTGCTCACCGACCCGGGCCGCCTTCCTTACCGGGAGGTCTCCAAGCAGATTTGGGATATTAAGTCCACTTGGCGACGAAGCGGTATTTCCTGCAGGAATAGTAACCATTGCAGAACTTTTAAAACGGAAAGGGTATGATACGGCCATTTCAGGGAAATGGCACCTTGGCACTGTTCCCGAAGCGCGCCCTATGAACTTCGGATTCAATACCTCATACGGATATTTACGCGGTCAAATCGATCCTTATACACACCTGTACAAAAACGGCAACAGGACCTGGCACCGGAATGATACGCTAGTCGATGAAAAGGGCCATGCAACCGACCTGATTACAGATGAGGCTATTCGATTCATAGAAAAATCCCGTAAAAATAACAATCCCTTTTTCCTCTATATTGCCTACAGTGTTCCGCATTATCCCCTGGAAGAACCGAAAAAATGGACCGACCCTTATCTGGAATCCATAACGAACGACTCGCGACGACTGTATGCAGCTTCAGTATCTCATATGGATAACGCTATTGGTCGTGTTTTATCGATGCTCGAAAAAAAAGAAGTTGATGAAAATACGGTGGTACTATTTTTTAGTGATAATGGGGCACAGGAAAGCTGGTCTTCTAACACCCAATATGGTGGGAAATTCCAACCGAATGACGTATTAGGTGATAACCAACCGCTTCGAGATTGGAAAACATCTTTTTATGAGGGCGC
>QIMC01000163.1 GCA_003232185.1 Flammeovirgaceae bacterium
AGAATACATCAGTAATAATCTCTTGCAGGGAGCTATGATCCAAATCATCCCCCAGTAGTGTTCGAGCTACTTCATAAGCGATCTCCGTAAAACTAAGGTTTTCAATATCACTGAAGAAGGACTCCTGAAGGGTCGGAATAAACTCTGGCATAAATAAGCCATTATCAGGCGGAAGACCTTGCAATACGGCTTCCTTGAGGGTATATCTAGAGGAAGGGTCGTTGGTGCTATAAAATTTCATATCAGGAAATGATCAAAGGACCTTGCTGATTCACTTTAGAAATAAATCGGTCACTAGAAATATTGATGGACTGGAAACATTTGCTCATTACCTCTGCCACTTGGTTAGCAGAGCGGCTAAGAGAGAAAATACTTGGCCCGGAACCCGAGATTCCGCATCCAAGGGCACCTGCCTGTAATGCCGCCGCTTTAACCTGATCAAATCCCGGAATAAGCATGGAGCGAACCGGTTCGATAATTACATCTTCCATCGACCTTCCTATCAACGAGTAGTCCTCCTTTATTAACCCGGTGATCAATCCAGCAACATTTCCCCACTGTTGTACAGCATCTTTTAGCAACAGGCTCTTTTTTAGTATGCTTCTGGCATCTTTGGTGGCAATTTCGATGTGCGGGTGAATGATGGTGGCATAAAGATCTTTAGGAGCATCAATTTTTATCACATCCAAAGGGTTATAGCTCCTGATTAATACGAATCCACCCAATAGTGCCGGGGCTACATTATCAGCATGGGCTTCTCCACAAGCCATAGCTTCCCCCTGCATGGCAAATGTCAATAGGTCAGATACCTCCAACGGGCTATCCAGTAAAATATTCAACCCATAAACACCTGCTACCGCACTGGCAGCACTAGAACCCAGGCCGCTGCCTAAGGGCATTTTCTTGTGCAAGTAAATGTCGACTCCTTGTTTAATATTCAGGTGATTAATAAACTCCTGTATGGCCACTGAAACTGTGTTTTTCTCAACTTCTTTGGGCAGAAGACCTCCATCCCCTTTAATCTCCTTTATATTGACACCTGGTGAATCCCTAAGTTTGAGCAACACTTCATCACCCGGTTCGTGTACAGCAAACCCCAAAATATCAAAACCACAGGTAACATTGGCAACGGTAGCAGGAGCAAAAACCTTTATACTCTTCATAGCTATCTCACTAAAAAATCGCTTACTTCAATTAAATCAGCAAATACTCCAGCTGCAGTAACTTCTGCTCCTGCTCCAGGCCCTCTTATTAATAGCGGTTTTTCCTGATAGCGATGTGAGGAGAAGGCAATTATATTATCACTTCCAGAAAGTGAATAAAAGAGGTGGTCACTTTCTACTGATTCAAGGCTGATGCTGGCAGTCCCATCCTGCAATCTTGCCACGTATCTAAGTACCTTCCCCTGTTTGTCCGCTTCTTCAATCTTGTCAGCCATTATCGGGTCTTGATCTTCCAGTACTTTAAAGAATTCATCTACAGAAGAAGCCTCAAAACAGGCAGGAGCTAACAAAGGCTCTATTTTAACCTCATCCAACTCCATCGATAAACCTACTTCACGTGCCAGAATTAAGATCTTCCTGGCAACATCTAAACCATTTAGGTCATCGCGCGGATCCGGCTCGGTATATCCTTTTTGTTGGGCTTCCCGAACGATCTCACTAAAAGTCTTTTTACCATTGAAGCTATTGAAGATATAACTGATGGTGCCGGATAGCACCCCTTCAATACGGGTAATACCATCTCCACTAAGAACCAGGTCTTTCAATGATTTAATCACCGGTAGTCCTGCGCCCACGTTGGTTTCATAAAGATACTTTACCCGCTTACGGAAAGCCGTTTGCTGGAGATCTTGGTACTGCTGCATTGATTGTGAGTTTGCCACCTTATTAGGAGTAACAATGGAAACACTAGCCTCTAATACCTGCTGATACACCGATGGCACCTCTGGTCCTGCTGTGTTGTCAACAAATACACTATTTGGCAGGTTTAATTGCTTCATCTGTTCTACAAAATCTCCCAAATCGGAAACCTCTTTACTGCGGTCTAAGGTGTCTTTCCAGTCTTCAAGTGAAATCCCTTCAGGGTCAATCAGCATTTTCCGAGTATTTGCTATTCCGATCAGCCTAATATCCAGCAGCCGTTGCTCATAAAAAAATTCGAATTGCTTTTGAATTTGCTGCAATAAGGTCCTGCCAATAAGGCCGGTTCCTACCATGAACAAATTAAGCAGCCTGCGATTTGAGAGAAAGAAAGCCCCATGAAGTACTTTCAAGGCTTTGGGCAAATTACGTTTATCGATAACTACCGAAACATTCAGTTCCGAGGAGCCCTGAGCAATGGCCACTACGTTGATTCCATTTTTCCCTAAAGCTCCGAATAGCTTGTCTGCAATACCTGGGGTTTTGCACATATTCTCCCCAATGATCGCTACAATAGAATGATTTAACTCTATCATTATTGGGTCGATATGGCCAGCCCTCAATTCGAAATCAAATTCCTTTTCTAAAATTGACTGAGTGATATCCGATTGTTCTGGGTTTATGGCAAAACATATGGAGTGCTCTGAACTGGCCTGAGTGATCAATATGATATTTATCTTCTCCTTTCCTAGTGCCCCGAATAGCCTGCTGGCAACTCCTGGAACGCCCACCATGCCGCTACCCTGTACATTTACTAATGCTATATACTGGATGGAACTTATTCCTTTTATCGGCATATCGGGTGTGTGTGCCTCTTTGCTGATTAATGTACCTTTAAAAGAAGGGTTAAAAGTATTCCGGATTTTCAACGGTATATTTTTGGCAAAGACCGGCTGTAAGGTTGGGGGATAGATCACTTTGGCACCAAAGTGGGTTAGTTCCATGGCCTCAACATATGAAAGCGCCGGCAACGAAAAGGCTCGGGACACTATGTTGGGGTCAGCCGTCATTACTCCATCAACGTCTGTCCATATCTCCATTTCATCGGCATCCAATGCCGCAGCCAATATTGCCGCTGTATAATCCGACCCTCCTCTTCCAAGAGTAGTGGTTTGTCCCAAATCGTTTGCTGCTATATACCCGGTCACTATCGGTAGTTCCTGCCGATCTCTAAAATAGTCCACTATATTTTTATTGCTGACCTCAAAGTTTACAGAGGCCGACCCGAACTGTGCATCGGTCTGAATTAACTCACGGCTATCCACACAGATAGATGGTATCCCAAGGTGCTTCAGGTAGCTATAAATGATATACGCGGACAACCGTTCACCAAAGCTCAAAATTTGGTCTTTGCTACGAGCGGACAGTTCCTTCAGTAGGGTAACGCCATGAATAACTTCTTCCAATTCATTGATCATGCGTTTAAGGTGTGCCAATACCTGACTTTGATCTTTTACCGGAAGCAAAATTTTTGCCGTTTGAAAATGCCTGTTTTGAATAGAAACAATGCCCTGGTTTACCTGATCTACATC
>QIMC01000139.1 GCA_003232185.1 Flammeovirgaceae bacterium
TCAGGAATTAATGGTAAGTCTCAGAACGGAACAAGCGGCACTCTCAACAAACCTATCTCTGCCTGAACCCAGTAGGAGATGCGTCCAATTGTGGGTTTTCGGGGTGCCGGTAATCAATAGGTCATACCCGGCAGTAGCCTCAGAAATGATCCTGACTGGATCTTTGCCCTCTAAAAGTATGCCCTCCACCGGTGACCTACATCCGTTAAGCAGGCTGTTGGACTGAGCCAAAACTGCGTCTTTATAGGCCGCGGAATCAGAAGGTTTTACTACTCTTACCAGGGTGATGGAAGATTTGTAGAACTCGGCAATGTTATCACATACTGCAATAAATTCCCGATTATCCGTCCCCGGTCTGAGCGCTACCATTATTTTTCTTATGTACCGTACTCCTTTGTCCTTATATAAAGCAAAATTGCTGTTGATGTGGGTGACCAACCACCCCATGGGGTTGCGAACAAACAAGCCATGGTTGGCTTTCCCATCCCAACTCATTACCATCCAATGACAATGAGTCTGATCACTAATCGCATGTACCGTTTTAACTAAGTCATGGGTAACTGCCGCATCAAAATCAACATTGATCATTCTTTCTTCCGCCATGGCAGCTACACGACGATTCAATGATGTTACCGTGACATCATCCACCAATAATGCGTCCAACATGGTTTGATCAGGAACTTCCTTCAAGTGAACTACCTGCACCTTTTTTTGAGGTGCAATGGCTGCTCCCATTTCTACCAGAAGTTCCGCTGATCTTTCATTGCCAAACAAAGGTACTACGGCATAAGCTTCGGTGGCGATTACTCCATCAAGGCTTGCTCCGGAAGAGCGTTGACTGCGGAACACCTTTTTTTGCGGTTGCTGTTTAGCTTTATTTCTTTGATTGCTGTCATAAAGGAAATACAACGCTGGTCTATGACCATAAATTTTCAAAACTCCGCTTCGTTGCACATTTGAAGATCCATAAAAATGGTATACGGAATAACCAATAATTACTATCAGCAGCACTGCGAAAAGAGCCAGAAAACCCAGTAAGACTAAAAGAAACAGACCCGATAAAATTCCAAAAATTTGAATTGCCGGATACATTGGCGAACGGTAACTTGGCGAATACCATTGTACCGAAGTTTCCCGTAATACGATTACACAGCTATTAACAGCTATATACATAATTACCATAAAGGCACTCGCCAATTTCGCTATCCTTGCAACATCCAGAAATAGAATTACCAGGGCCATTAAGGCACAAGTAACCACGATGGCAGTAACAGGAGTAGTGAAACGCGGATGGACTTTACCCCAAAATTTTGGTAAAAGCCTGTCACGACTCATTGCAAATGGAAATCTTGAACCTGCAAGCACCCCTGAGTTGGCCATAGAAGTTAAAGTGATCACCCCTAATATTGCTGCAATATAACCGCCAATCTGACCCCCTAGTTTTTGAGCCAAAGTATAGATTGGTCTGATGTCATGCTCCAACGCTGATACGGGAATATTACCGACCATGGTAAACGTGACTAAACTATATAGAATGGTAACAAAAATCAGTGCAGAAATCATTGCCAACGGCAAGTTCCTTTTCGGGTTTATTATTTCTTCTGCAACTGCAGTTACCGCCATAACTCCTGCATATGAAATAAAAACGAATGCGGTAGTGGATACTAAGCCCAAGCCTCCGTTTGTGAAGACAGGTTTCAAATTTTCCATACTTACCTGCGGTAAACCATATAACAGAATCGCAATCAACCCTGCCACACTTATCATGACTATAACTATTTGCACCTGGCCAACTTTTTTTACACCTACTACATTCAGCACCATGATTACTCCGAGAAAGGCAACGGCGGTTACTTTCAGGGGAATCTCTGCCAAAATGTATAGATACGCCCCAAAACCCACCAGGGCAAACGCACTTTTCATCAGTAATGATAGCCAAAGACCGAAGCCGGCTATAGTACCAAATACAGGACCAAAAGTTCGCTCAATATATACATATGCCCCACCAGATGTAGGCATAGCAGTGGCCAGCTCAGATTGAGAAAGGGCAGCAGGCAATACACAAAATGAGGCGATAAGGTAAGCCAACCACACAGATGACCCGGTTTTTGCCGCCGCCAAACCTGGTAACACGAAGATTCCGCTACCCAACATTGCCCCTATACTTATGGATACGACGGAAAGAAAAGTAAGTCTTCGTTCTAGTTTCTTCATTGGCCTATTTGGAACACCTGGTTATATCAATCGGAAAAAATATAAAAAATTATGGTTCAAACTCAGATAATCTTGTGCTATTATCAGATGTTCAGATTATTCAACTTTATTCGAAATATGCGGTTGCTTCAATTTCAACCAGATATAGAGGCTCGATTAACTGTGCAACTTCTACCATGGAAGTTGCAGGTTTAATGTCTTTGAAAAATTTTCCATGCGCTCGACCCACTTCTTCCCATAACCTGATATCTGTTACATATATGCGGGTGCGTACCACATCACTCAATGCTGCTCCAACCTCCTCAAGTACTTTACTTATTTTGCCCAGTATACAAATTGTTTGGGCGTATGCATCTCCTTTTCCCACTAGCTGTCCCTTTTCATTGGCAATAGTCCCTGAAACTTCTACCAAATTTCCTAAGCGGACAGCCCTGGAATAACCCACAATATGCTCCCAAGGAGCTCCTGTACTAATATTGATTCTTTTGGTCATATGACAATTCTGGGTTTAAATATTTATCTTAACTGTGAATTTAAGCAGTAAGTGAGAAGATACCATGAGAAGTGTATGGGTATTTTGTGGTTCAAGCTCCGGAAAAGATACGCACAGCATAAAAAATGAGCAGGATTAAGTTAATTTTTATTGGAGTTTTATTGGGCTTAAGTACCCATGATTCATTTTATGGGCAAACTCGACCAAATGTGGTCATGATTATAACTGATGATCAGGGTTATGGTGACCTTGGATTTCACGGAAATCCCAATATTCGTACACCTGTGCTCGACAGGTTTGCGGAGGAGAGCATCCGCTTAAATAACTTTTATGTGTCTCCGGTATGTGCCCCGACCAGGTCGAGCTTAATGACTGGAAGATATTCTTTGAGAACCGGTGTTCGCGATACTTATAATGGGGGTGCGATCATGCACACCAATGAAGTAACCATTGCAGAAATGCTCAAACAAGCCAACTATCAAACAGGT
>QIMC01000282.1 GCA_003232185.1 Flammeovirgaceae bacterium
GTGCTCATATTGAAGTCCTGCCCTTGATTTTTTTTATAGAGACGATGGTGTTCATGAAACAAGACCGGCCAGCCAGGAGGACAATAGTAGGTTAATCTTAAGATGTTCCTTAAACTATTTCCTATAAATTTACCTGACGAATACCTTTCTGTGCCATACTCCTTTACTGCTTGATCCAGCTCTTTCTGCATCTGCTGTTTTATATGGTCTCTCACCTGCCTAATATCCTCCTGAGAAAGTTCCTCATAAGGTTTATCAACAAGTTCGCACGGTTTGATTCTTTTCCCCATCACGTAAGTCAATTTGGCCGGTAACCCAAAGTAAAACAGCCAAGGAAAGAGCAGCAGTAAAATTGTGTGGAAGCCCACAGGTACATAGGGAATTCCAATTTTCTTTGACAATCTATTTAACCAGGGCCATGAATAGACATATGGATTAATAAATTCTCCATTGACTGTGGCAAATGGAATGATATCTGTGCGATATTTCAATGCCATCCTAACGAATGAAGTAGCAAACCTTTGTATCTGGTATTTTCTATTAAAACCTTTGCCTATTCCCGCGACTCCCTCCGGATAAACTAAAATATTGGAGTCGCCATGTTGCATCATGGTATCAAAATTTTCAAATCGTGCATCTACCGCCCCATTCAATTTCCAAAAATTTTCTATAATGAACGGGTTCATTATATTGCTTTGTGACAATATTGGTGCTGCCAATGTCCTTATTGCCTTAGGATAATTGAATCCCTGCTTTTTTAGTATCAACGCAGAAAACATAATGCCATCCCACGGAAAAGCCATTCCGGAATGATTGCTTACATATAGCAATGGCCTATTTGTTTCATTTCTATCCGGTAATTGTGCGAACCCCTCAAATTTGCACTTGAAATATCGGTCGTTAATAGGCCCAAGCACGTTTTTGATTAAACTCTTACTATAGTCCGGATCGACATATTGGTTTAGCAACTTCATACGTTCATCCAGGCCTTCCTCTGAGTTGCTCTTTGGTACAGATGGTTGGGAGAAAGTCGTCATTGTTTCAAAAGGTTCTGAGGATGTATTGGATTAACTCAAATTAATGAAATCATAATAACAAATTCTAAGTAAAAGAATTGGAATTTTGTAAATTGTAGATTAACATTGCATCACACAAATGTTATGCATGCATAACAAAATCAATAATATCACCGCCTCGGTTGTGATGCAATTTAAACAAACAATAACGCCATGGAAGATCTAATAAAGAAGTTCGTATATACGGGGGTAGGTTTAGCTTCCTTAACAGCAGAAAAACTGCAAAAAAGTATAGACAGATTAGTAGATGAGGATAAAATCAGTGAGAAAGAAGGAAGAAAGATTGTTGACGAATTTTTCCAAAAGACCGAATCCAAGAAAAAAAGTTTCGAAACACAGATAAGCAAAATTATCGAAGAAGTAATCAGAAAATTTGACTTTTCCAAAGCCAAAGAGATACTTGATCTAAACAAACGTGTAAAGGTTTTAGAAAACAAAATCTCTAAAATGTCTCAGGTTAGTGCCCAGGCAACCCGGGTACCCCAAAAGCCGGCGACTCCTAAAAGAGCCATAAAGAAAGCAACTGGAAAATAAAAAGATCTATTTTGTGATAGAAGGCAGTGTCTACCTCAAGGCATTGCCTTTATTATTTAGATGAACAGCCATTATCTTCAAATCCGGCTTTTCTTACTTTAATTTTTTTATTTTTACCAGGAATGTACCTGCATTGTGATTTTTGATCAGACCATTAAGAATATTAGCCGAATACGGGATGTAATCCGTGTATTGCTTAAATACGGATTCGAGGACATCGTGGTCAACACCCCCCTTAGAAAGCTGATTCCTCAAAACAAACGCCTAACTTGGTTAAGACATGACCGCTCTATTTTTGAGTACAGCCGTTGGGAGCGTGTAAGAATGGTAGTCGAGGAGCTTGGGGCTACATTTATAAAGCTAGGACAGCTGCTCAGTAATCGTCCGGATATCCTGCCCCTGCCATTAATAAAAGAGTTCGAAAAGCTACAAAACGAAGTCCCACCGTTTCCTAGTGATCAGGCAAAGAAGATCATTGAAAAAGAAACCGGGAAAAGTATTGACTCACTATTTTCCTACTTTGAAGATAAACCTTTGGGTTCAGCTTCAATTGGGCAAGTTTATCGGGCAAGATTGCAAAATGGTCAGGATGTAGTTATTAAAGTACGTCGTCCTAAAGTAAAGCAATTGGTTTACACGGATTTGGAGCTCTTAAAGGAAATAGTCCGTCTAACTGAAAACTATCTTAAAAAGCTGGGGTTACTCAATCCCGATGAGATGGTAAAAATAGTTGAAAAAACCCTGCACAAAGAGCTGGACTATACTATTGAGGCCCGCAACCTGCAACATTTCCGGACCTTTTACAAAGACGAGAAGAGCTTTATTGTACCCAAACCTTTCAAGGATCTATCCGGAGAAAAGGTATTGGTTATGGAGTTGGTTCAGGGCTGTAAAATCACTGATGTTCAACAGATGCTTGATTGGGGTTTGGATCCCAAAGAGATTGCCGAAAAAGGCATGAATATCTACCTAAAGCAGATCTTCGAATTTGGTTATTTTCATGCCGATCCCCATCCGGGAAATATTCTGGTTCGAAAAGACGGAACAATTGGCCTGATAGATTTCGGAATGACCGGGAAGTTGTTAAAACGAGACAAACTTGCCTTTTCCGGGATTCTTATCGCCATGGCCAATAAAAACCCAAGAGCCATGGCCATCAACTTTAAGAAGCTTGCCATTGATCACGACATTGAGGATATGCGTTCATTTGAGTATCGGTTAGCCGAGCTTATTGAGGAATTTGCCAGCCTGGAACTAGATGAAATCAATATGTCAGCCCTGACTCTGGGCCTTCAACGGATCATTTATGACTATAAGTTAAAAGTCCCGGGAAGTATTTTTCTGGTACTCAGGGCCTTGGTGATCCTTGAAGGGATTGGAGAACGCATTCATCCGGAGTTTAAGACTTTTGAATTTTTTAAACCCTATGGTAAAAAGCTTTTTCTAGAGCAGTTTTCCCTAAAAGATATGGGATCGGACTTATTTTTCACCGGTTCTCAATTCCTTTCATTTTTGAACAAGTTCCCGAATGAAATAAAGTATATCCTTAAAAAGATTAGAAAAGGAGAACTTTAT
>QIMC01000458.1 GCA_003232185.1 Flammeovirgaceae bacterium
GGGCCAAATGATTTTCATTGATCTCATGGGGAGCGATTATAAATTTCAAATGCTTCTTGGAATTTATCAATGGTGCGAGGACAGAGATATCTTGTGGCCAACTGCTTCCAACAACAAATGTCTCCTGCCCATTTACAAATTGTTTTACAATATCATTGCTCCTGGCGTTTTCAGTAATGGCAGCTACACGGTCTATTCGGGTGTCGCCGGCTATTGTTGCTGACATTATGCCTGATTTTTTCAACAATGCCAAAGATTTTGGGTCTTGGACAAATATGTGATCCAGGTTCAAAAGTATTTCATTAAATGGTTTAAAAAAGAGCTGATTGGAATTAAAAATGGCTGAGCAGACCATTACCGGGACATCACGATCCCTACCTTCACGGATTATGTGGTGCCAGAATTCGTACTTGATGATGAAAGCCATAACAGGTTTTGCGATGTCATAAAATTCCCGTGCATTGGAAGCGGTGTCCCATGGAAGGTAATGGATAGCATAAGCGTGTGAGTAACTTTTACGGACTTCGTATCCTGAGGGCGAGAAAAAGGTTAACAGGACAGAATAATTTGGATATGCCTTTTTAAAAGATTCAAGTAATGGTCTTCCCTGTTCGAATTCACCTAAAGAAGCACAGTGAAACCATACCACCGGGTGATCGTGATTATGAAAATCCCGTCTCAGTCTAGATTGCCAATTACTCCGGCCCTGAAGCATTTTTTTTGCCTTAGAGTTAAATGGAGCAGCCAGTCGAATTGCCAGCTGAAAACACCAAATGGCAAAATTATAGAGTACTATGGCCATGTGATATAATGAGTTATTTGGTCACAAATATAATAAGGTAGTTTGTAATCTTTAAGAAATTACTAGTCGTAGGATATCCTACGACTAGTGCAAGGTTATTCAAAACAGCTAAGTTGTTCCTGAGAATAACAGTTCTTACACTAGTTTACCTATTATTAGGTATTGGCCGGTTAAAGTGCCAGGATGATCTCAGCGATTTTCTTTTAGCACATCCTGACGATGCAAATAAGCTTACCGGCGATTATGTTTCTCCACTGGCAAAGGGATTTGGATACGCTGCAAATAATGGATGGTACAATAGCGCCAAACCTCATAGCATGGGATTTGATTTGATGGTAACCGCAACAGCGGTGTTTGTTCCCACTAAGGCACATTTCTCACAATTTATCAAAAGTGAATATAAGGATTTGGATTTGCTATCTCCAAGTGATAACATGGTGCCAACGGTATTTGGGCCTGAGAATATTAATCCTCAATATTTAGTTTCGAGTACAGGGGAAACATTTGAAGGACCGACCGGTAATTCACTAAAAGAAAAATTTGGATTCGAGGCTGTGTTGTTTCCTATGGTGCAACTGGGTGTTGGCGTAATTCCTAATACAGACCTGAAGGTTCGGTTTATGCCAATGTTAAAGCTTGATGACGACTTGGAGGCCAAGATGTGGGGTGTTGGTGTTTTACATAAATTGAATGACTATTTTCCATCGGGGGATTTATTATTGGTGGATATATCTCTGTTTGGAGGTTTTACTCATATTGATACAGAGATCCAAATATCAGGAAGTTACCCTGGAGAAGACCAATTGGGTATACAAAATTTAAATTCCTGGACTGTAGAAGGCTTGATTTCATACGATCTCTCGGCATTTACTTTCTATGGCGGTTTGGGTTACAACGGGATATTGTCCGAACTTGAGGTTTTGGGTACCTATGATGTCGGCAATGAGATACTTGTTGACCCAATCAGGGTAAAATCTACTTATAATGGAATCAAAGCTACCGTGGGAATTCGAGTAAAGCTTGCCATTATTTCCCTACATGCGGGCTATACCTTCAATGAGTATAATCTGGTCACTGCGGGAATAGGGATAAATGTAAACTAGCCTTGACTTAACACTAGCGGCCCTTGAACTTGGCTCCTCGCTTTTCAATAAAGGCCTGCATTCCTTCCTTTTGATCTTCCGAAGCAAAGAGTAAATAAAAATTCTTACGCTCAAAATGCAGCCCTTCATCCATGTGAGTCTCATAAGCTCTATTAATGGATTCTTTTGCAAGTCTTACCGCTATTGGTGACATTTTAGCAATTTTGGCAGCAAGGTTAATGGCTTCCTGCAGGTATGCTTCTACCGGTACTACCTTATTAATTAGACCATAACTAAGGGCTTCCTCTGCGCTTATAAATTTTCCAGTGAGTACCATTTCCATGGCTCGAGCTTTGCCAATTATCCGGGTCAACCTTTGAGTTCCTCCAGCTCCCGGCATCACCCCGATTTTAATTTCAGGTTGTCCGAATCGGGCAGTTTCTGAAGCAATAATCATATCACAGGTCAATGCCAGTTCGCAACCACCACCTAAAGCGAAACCCGAAACCGCCGCAATTAATGGTTTTTGGACTTTTCTAATTTGATCCCAGGTACTGAATTGATCAATCTTTAGCATATCAATTGCGCCCAAGTCTGACATTTGTTTGATATCAGCCCCGGCAGCAAATGATTGGTCATTTCCGGTAAGAACAATTGCATGAATCTCCGGATCATTATCCAGGGAAGCCAGCGCTTCCTTCAATTCTTTCATCAATTGCAAGTTCAGGGCATTTAATTCCTTAGGTCGATTTAATTCAACCAAGGCTATTTTGGGTGCGTATTGCAGGGATATCTTAATAAATTCCATTCTGGGTAGTACCTGATAAGATACTGATGGATAAAAAAAAGAAAAACCCTCTAATTAAAGAAGGCTTTTCGGTAAAAGTGTTAAACAGGTGTATGAATTGTGTGTTATGCATTCATATATACCATTGGGTATCAATAGGTAACCACCTTTAGTAAATAAATCTCAATTACTATTGCAAATAATTTGCAAGTGATTGATTGTCAGAAGACAATGTGGCAATTTTCTTTTGATTGTTTTCGGAAAAATTTTGGGAAGAACCATAAATTACCTTAGGTGCTGATTGTTTCTGGGTTTTGTTAAGGGCATAGTTCAGGGTTAGTATTAGAACTAAGACTCCATATTTTACTAAAAAGGAGGTGTTTTTCTTTAAGGTATCGAAGGCTAATCCGACTGGTAGCTGGCTTTGCAAAAAAGTAAATGGTTTAGCTTAAAAATACGTTTACTAGTCGGGGGATCAAAATAGTAATAAAATAGGAATTTACCATGGAAAAATTTGACATATTTATTAAACCTCTATTTATACAACTAGATAGGACTACTGGGTTTAGCCTTGACTTGACACTAGTTAGATAAAGTGCTAATTTGTAATTGCGTTTCCAACGGAAATGATCACCGGCCCCATTAATCCCGACTCAACCAGCCTCAAATCTTCGTAGAATGGTAGAA
>QIMC01000057.1 GCA_003232185.1 Flammeovirgaceae bacterium
TCTTCTTTCTGGTGGGTAGTAGTAACCATTACCACCGGGCAACCTGCGTTTAAGGCGGTTTGTGCACCTACTACACTGTCTTCAAATACCATACAGTCATCGATGGGTACTCCGATATTTTCTGCACTCTTTAAGAAAACTTCCGGATCCGGTTTGCCCTTGATTACATCTCCAGCGTGCAGCACCGACTGAAAATAATGCCGAATTTTAAGGGTGTCCAACACAAAATCTACATTTTCCTGAGGAGCAGCAGTGCCAATGGCTAAAGGTACTTTCGCTTGTTTTAGTTGTGTCAGAAAATCAGGAAGCCCTGAAATCAGCTGAAGGTTTGGCTTGATGATCTCTCGATACCTGAACTCTTTATCCCAGGAAATTTGGTCTCTTTGTTTTTTGTCGAACCTGTCACCGAACAGGCGTGCAACAATTTCTTCATTTATTCCGTGAATCTGATCCATCACTTCTTCAAGTGACATATTCAGACCCAGAGAAGAAAGCTTTTTTTGCCAGGCCCGATGATGGATCATCATATTGTCCACCATGGTACCATCCAAATCAAAAATAATTCCTTTCATTCGGTTCCAGTAGTTTTTCAATCGCGCAATATTAGCATCATTTTTTAGATCTGAGTTAGATTTAACAATCTTTGCTTTAAAAATAATGCTTGAATTTCAACTAAGAACAACTAAATTGTCGATCCAGAAAGAAGAATTCTTTTATGAAAACATTTCAATGGTCTGTGTTTGTTATCCTGACCGATTTCCTTTAATCAACAATAATTATTATGGAATTTAACCATTTGGACTACATTATTTTTGTGGCCTACGGATGTTTGATCATCGGTATTGGCCTTTGGGTATCAAGAAAAGGCAATAAGACTACTGAAGATTATTTTCTAGCAGGCAAATCATTGCCATGGTGGGCAATTGGCGCGTCCCTGATAGCTGCGAATATTTCAGCAGAGCAATTTATTGGCATGTCCGGTTCAGGATTTGCTATCGGCCTGGCCATTGCATCCTATGAGTGGATGGCCGCATTGACCTTGTTGATTGTAGGAAAGTACTTTTTGCCGGTTTTTATCAAACAGGGATTGTATACCATTCCGGAGTTTGTCGAAAAACGATACAGCACCAACTTAAAAACCATATTAGCGGTATTTTGGATAGCACTTTATGTATTTGTTAATCTAACTTCTGTGCTGTACCTGGGAGCTACTGCCCTGGACACCATTTTAGGTGGCGGCGATGGTTCTATTTTCATGTACAGCATCATAGGATTGGCATTATTTGCTGCAGCCTACTCCCTTTGGGGTGGTTTGGCCGCGGTGGCCTGGACAGATGTGGTACAAGTAGTCTTATTGATATTTGGAGGGTTGGTAACCACTTATATCGCATTGGGCCATGTAAGTCCGGATGGCTCCATTTTAGGTGGATTAGTCCATATCTATGAAGTAGTACCTCATAAGTTTTCCATGATATTGGAAAAAGGAGAAATTGTCACCCCCAATGGCAAAGATGCCTGGTTGGATCTACCAGGTCTGGCAGTGCTCCTGGGAGGTATGTGGGTGGCAAATTTGTACTATTGGGGATTCAATCAGTACATTATTCAGCGCACACTAGCAGCAAAGAGTTTGGAGGAAGCTCAAAAAGGTATTGCCTTTGCCGCTTTTCTTAAGCTTATCATTCCTCTGATTGTGGTGGTTCCAGGAATCATTGCTTATGTTTTAAACGCAGGACCTGATGGGGTGGTAACCGTTGATAGTGTTGACCCTACCTTCCTTGGAGATGCCAATAATATTATTAATGACAATGCAGCTCCCTGGCTGATTGGCAATTTTGTACCCCCAGGACTTAAAGGATTGGTGCTGGCGGCGTTAGCTGCAGCAATTGTTAGCTCACTGGCTTCCATGCTCAATTCTACTGCAACCATTTTCACCATGGATATTTATCAACCCTATGTAGAACCAAATGCTTCACAAAGCAGGTTGGTGAACGTTGGCAGGATTACTGCTTCGGTGGCGCTTTTGATTGCTATACTCCTGGCTCCCCAATTGAAAAACCTTGGACAGGCATTTCAGTTTATCCAGGAATATACAGGAGTAGTTAGCCCGGGTATTCTTGCAGTATTCTTATTGGGATTATTTTGGCGGAAAACCACCAACAATGCGGCTATTTGGGGGGTTGTCCTTTCTATTCCCATTGCTTTGTACTTCAAGGTGGCACCTAAGGGTTGGTCTGAAGCACTGTTTTTCATCGACATGCCTTTTTTGGATCAGATGTTCTGGACGCTGATACTTACCAGTGTCATTATGGTCACAATTAGCTACCTGGAAAATAAAGGTGCTGACTATGAAAAGAGTATCAACATCTCCAAGAAATTGTTTGCTACTAAGCCAAGCTTTAACATCAGTGCTTTTATCGTTTTGGTCATTTTAACGTTCTTGTATGCTATGTTCTGGTAGCTCCATTAGTTTTTAGTTAATAGTGATTAGTTTTAAGTTTTTAATATTGAAATTATGAAAAAAGTGGTGACATTTGGAGAGATCATGTTGCGGTTAGCTCCTCCGGGATTCCTGAGATTCTCTCAAACCAATACCTTTGACGCAATTTATGGAGGAGGTGAAAGCAATGTGGCAGTTTCACTAGCGAATTACGGAGTTCCCACCAGCTTCGTCACACGTTTGCCTGACAACGATATCGGACGGTGTGCCCTAATGGAGATGAGAAAGAGGGGAGTAGGTACGGATCACATAGTCTATGGCGGAGAACGGCTGGGAATATATTTTTTAGAAACAGGTGCGGTATCCAGAGGAAGTAAAGTTGTATATGACCGCGCACATTCGGCCATTAGTACTATTGAGTCCGGGATGATCAATTGGGACCAGGTTTTTGAAGGTGCTCAATGGTTTCACTGGACTGGTATTACCCCGGCAATTTCACAAGGAGCAGCCGACGTATGCTTGGAAGCCATTCAGGCAGCCAATCGTTTGGGTATAACTGTATCAACTGACTTAAATTACCGAAAGAAGCTTTGGAATTATGGTAAAACACCTGGTGAAGTTATGCCTGAGTTGGTGGCTGGGTGTGATATAATTTTAGGTAATGAGGAAGATGCAGAAAAGCATTTCGATATTCATCCGGATGAAGTAGATGTTACCTTATGTATCTGTATGTAAAAAACTGATGGAGCGGTTCCCTAAAACCAAAAAAGTAATAATTACTCTGAGAGGATCGATCAGTGCGTCACACAACACCTGGTCTGGAGTGCTCTATAATGGCAAAGAGTTCTATAGCGCTCCAACCTATCAGATTACCCACATAGTAGATCGTGTGGGTGGTGGTGATTCATTTATGGGTGGACTGATATATGGTTTGTTGCATAATCAAAAAGCACTTGATTATGCGGTTGCAGCTTCTTGCTTAAAGCATACTATTTATGGCGACGCCAATCAGGTTACCATCGATGAAGTTGAAAAATTAATGGGGGGCGACGCTTCCGGAAGAGTGAGCCGATAAATGAGAAAAATAATATGGCAAGATTTAGTAGAATAGATGTTTATTTGACCATGAAGGAAACCGGGTTGGTTCCTTTATTTTACCATCCTGATGTTGAACTAGGAAAGGAAGTATTGCGGGCCTGTTACCTGGGAGGAGCAAGGTTATTGGAGTTTACCAATAGAGGAGATTTTGC
>QIMC01000484.1 GCA_003232185.1 Flammeovirgaceae bacterium
TCAGAAGGTGAAAAGGACGATTTGAAAACGATAAACGGAGTAGGTCCTTTTATTGAACAGAAATTAAACCAAATAGGAATTTACACATTTGCCCAAATAGCTTCCTTAACCAATGATCAAGCGGGTAAAATCACCGAAGCAATTGAGTTTTTCCCGGGCAGGATACAAAGGGATGATTGGACTGGCCAAGCGCGCAAGCTTGGGGAACATAGGGAACATGGGAGCAGTAGAATAGGGGAACATGGGAGCAGGTGAATAGGGGAACATGGGGAACAAGTGAACATTTGAACAGGAGAGCATTAGAACAGGAGAACATTAGAATAAAATGATACTGTCAAATCCGATGATTTACGTGTAATAGCTCCGTCTCTGAATTTTGCTTCAATGGCTCGAAAGTGGAAATGCAATTTGTCTTTTCATCTAATTTTTCAAAGCGAAATGGTTCCTTGATATCTAGATTCGAATGGTTCAATCTCCATTTATCACTCGGCTCTCAATGAGTTTACAGGATTTGCTTTAGCGGCGTAATAAGTCCGATGACTAACTGTCAATAAAGAAATCAAAGTAATGATTAGTCCTGGAATCAAAAACAACTCGATACTCAGATTCGTTTTGAATGCATAATTCTCAAGCCATGATCTCCCCCAATATAGCATCGCCGGAATTGCCAAAATATTAGCAACTAGAAGAAGAAGAATATATTCTCTGGATAACATCATCATTAGATTGCTAGTACTCGCGCCTAATACCTTCCTTATCCCAATTTCCTTGGTCTTGAGCGTAGCCGAATAAGAAACCAATGAGAAGAGTCCAATACAAGCAATAAAGATGGCAAGTGCAGTAAAAGCAAAGAACAAATTACCAAATCTCATATCGGATTGATACTGTTTGTTAAACTCATCTTCGAGAAAAAAGTAGTCAAATGGATTGTTGGGAAAAAAGGAGCTATAAGTGGTTTGAATGTGCTCCAATGATTCTGGAATATTGGATAAATTCATTTTAAATGATATGTACGAGTGCGCTGTTGATTCAGGCCAAAATACATATGATGTATGTGCATCCCTTAGCGAATGCCAATGAAAGTTCTTTACTACCCCTATAATCTTATACGTACCTTCTTCGTCCATGAGTTCTTCGTTTATTGCATCCTCTGGCGAACCCAATCCATAAGTGTGTACAGCTTCTTCATTAATTATTAGTACTGGTTCATAATCTGACATCTCTGGAGTGAAGGAACCTCCAGCTATGAATTCGAGACCATAGGTTTCCGGAAAATCCAATCCGACATAGATACCTCTTCCGTACGGAGCTTCGCTCTCGGGCACGCCCACCTTCCTCAAACTTGCGGTAGAAGTATTGTTAACTTGCCCAGGTATAAAGACTGAGCCAGCCACAGCTGAAATGGAATGATGGCTTTCCACCTCATTTTTAAAAGAATCGAACGTAGATCTTAAGTTTACTCCATCCAAGTCCACTTCCGGACCCTTTAGAACCAGTATTTTCTCCATGTCCATACCCAATTCTTGGTTCTTCATAAAGGTGATTTGCTTATAAATCAAATAGGTCCCAGATATAAGAAGCACCGACGTCAGGAATTGAAATGCAATAAGCCCCTTTCGTAAATTAAAGTTTCCAGACTGAGCGCTTTTATTAGAACCGAGTATGCTAATCGGTTTGAAAGCAGATAAGACTAAAGCTGGGTACACTCCTGATAGAAATGAACCAAAAACAATAACCACTAAAAACCCAACCCAAAACTCCGGGGTTTGCAAAACGCTTAATGCCAACTTTTCACCAACGATCTGGCTCAAAACTGGTAATGTTAAAATGGCTATTCCAACAGCTAGAATGGCAGACACAAAATTAATCAACACAGATTCCATCATAAACTGGCCGATCAACTGCTTTCTGAATGCGCCGATTACTTTGCGAATACCAACTTCCTTTGCTCTTCGCATGGAACGGGCCGTTGAAAGGTTAATATAATTAACCCATGCAATGAAGAGGATAAAAAAGGCAATGATCGAAAAAACCCTAACGTCTTTAATAGTTCCCTTGTTCAATACATAACCTTCATCAGAATATGATTTTGATTTCAAATGAATATCGGCTATGGGTTGTAACATAGCTTTCTCCACAATATTCTCGTTGGCATTCCTTTCCCCTTGGTATTTTGCAATTAATTGGTCCAATTTTTCCTGAACCAAATTAGGGTCAGCGGACTCATCTAAAGTTAGGTAAGTCACAAATGATTGCCACCCCACCCAACCATCACTCACCTGCTTGACCGCGCCACCCCACCCTAGAGATAAGTAATTCTCTATTGGCAATAAAAACTCGAATTTCAAATTACTATTGATAGGCAATTCCTCTAAAACTCCTGATACAATGTAATTCCCAGGTGATGGTTTAGCACTTACCTTCAACATCTTACCTATTGGATTTTCAGAACCAAAATATTTTTCAGCGGTTGTTTCTGTAATTACAATATTGAATTTTTCAGCGAACACTGATTCTTTGCTACCTAGCTTTAGAGGAAAGTCAAATACATGAAAAAATGTACTATCTACGAATAGCAAATCAAGACCTTCCTCATGAAAAGCCTTATTGTTGGCTGGATTAGTCACCATCGTACTGAAATATTTATGCATTCTGACATACTGCTCAATTTCAGGAATTTCCTGTTTAGCACTAACTCCCACTGCATAACCTGTGTATGGATCCGAACGCTCTACACCATTTCTAGTTTCCTCGATAATAACACGATAAGTATTCTGAAAATTATCATGAAACTTATCGTAACTCAACTCAAAATGTATGTATTGATAGATCAATAAGCAAACGCCCATGCCCACCGCCAAGCTAAATATATTAACAAGTGAATGAACCTTGTCTGCTAAAAAATTCCTACGTGCAACTTTTAGGTAATTACGAAGCATACTTTATCAACATTTGAACGACAATGAAAGTAACAATAAGTAGGAGATATTAAAATTATTCCCCTACATCCTATTGTAGTAAATGGGTCATATTATAGCAATTGTAGTCTTACCGTTCAACAACTTTATATTAAATTTGGGGACCGGCTGCCCCTGGATTTGGCGCGCAGCCCGGGGAGCTAGCTCCCCGGGCTGAGAGTTCAGTTTACACAACCGAATGTTCTATGGTTCACATGTTCGAACTGCTCTACTATTCTATTGTTCTTGTTGTTCCCGTTGCTCCCCCGCTCTGATGTTCTTGTTGTTCCCTCTGTTCTAATGATCTTTTGCTCCCATTACTGCCTTGTGCAGTGGCGATGCTTTTAACAAAGATTGCAATCAATTGATTATTTTCTGAAATAGCATCTGCCATTCTTGTATCATCTTTTCTGTAAAGATTTGCCTTGTCGATAATCCGTAAGCATATATATGTTTCCCTTAGTTCTTTCAGAATTACCTTCATCTTATGGACAAAATCTTTCCTTGATTCTGCACTTTGTGCCTCACCGTAGTTAAGTGCTACAGAAGTTCCTGAACGTCCCAATTGTTTCGATAAATTTATCCCTATTTCAGTCTTTGAAATTGATTTGACGACATCAATAATGTCTGTTGAAAAATTGATAAGCCTGTCTTCCAGGAATTGCTTTTTCATGGCCTTAATTTTTAAGTATAAACTTCGACCAATATCCAACATCACAGTCTCAATTCCCATAGGGAACCATGGGAACAAGTGAATAATTGAGCATTAGGAACAAGTGAACATTTGGAATATTAGAACAATAGATTAACGAACGCGCCATGTTCCATTGAATTCGAGCTGTTGAAATCGAATGTTCTACGGTTCACATGTTCGAACTGATCTACTATTCTATTGTTCTTATTGTTCCTGTTGTTCCCCCTATTCCCCTATTCTACTGCTCCCCACAGATCTTCCAGAAGATCTGTGGGGTCTTCAATGCCAACTGACAATCGCAGCAGGTCATCTGAAACTCCTGCTGCAGCCCTTTCTTCTTTGGACATTTTTATATGCGAGGTTAGGCACGGGATGCTAATAGTCGTTTCCACTCCGC
>QIMC01000336.1 GCA_003232185.1 Flammeovirgaceae bacterium
TATAATATACATAATCTCAAATGATCAAACTCAAACAAATACATAAGTCCTATCCTGTTGGTAAACAGTCACTTCATGTGCTGAAAGGCATCGATTTGGACATAGAGCAAGGTGAGTTAGTTGCCATCATGGGCTCATCAGGATCCGGGAAGTCCACGCTTTTGAATATCCTGGGGATTCTGGACAACTATGATTCGGGAAATTATACTTTGGCTGGAACACTTATCAAAGACCTGTCAGAAAGAAAAGCGGCATTTTACCGCAGCAAGTTCCTGGGTTTCGTATTCCAGTCATTTAATTTACTGAATTTTAAGAATGCCATGGAAAATGTGGCCCTGCCACTATATTACCAAAAGGTAAGAAGAAAAGAGCGCAACAAAATCGCCCTGGAATACCTGGACCGGATGGGTTTAAAGGAATGGGCAAATCATTTGCCCAGTGAGCTGTCCGGAGGGCAAAAACAGCGTATTGCCATTGCCCGTTCTTTAATATCTGATCCAAAAGTGATTCTGGCGGATGAACCTACCGGTGCTTTAGATTCTAATACTTCTAAGGAAGTGATGAAAATTTTTAAGCAGGTTAATGATATGGGAAAAACTATAATTATTGTCACCCACGAGCATGACATTGCTGAAAGTACCGACCGGGTGATTATGTTAAAGGATGGAATTATAATGGACCGGAATTTTCAATTGGCTTATAGTTAACGTCATATTCAATGTTTGACCTGGACAAATGGCAGGAGATCTTCCACACTATTGAGAAGAACAAACTCCGGACTTTTATCACAGCCTTCAACGTAGCTTGGGGGATCTTCATTTTGATCATTCTGATGGGATTTGGACGTGGTTTTCAGAATGGTATACACCATCAATTTGACGATGACGCGGCAAACAGCATTTTCATAAATGGAGGCACTACCTCTATGGCTTATAAAGGAATCCAACCAGGTAAAAAGATCAACTTTACCAATGATGACTATAATTTAATACTAAAAACAGTTGAAGGCGTAGAATTCCTGACCGGAAGGTTCTATGTAAGTGGCGAGTTTACTGTACGTTATGAAGACAACTACAGTTCTTTCGGAATCAGGGCAGTTCACCCTGATCATCTACACCTTGAAAAGTCCATCATGCAGCAGGGTCGATATATCAATGCAAAGGATATACGTGAGAAAAGGAAAATAGCGGTTATCGGGAAAAAAGTGGTAAAGGTTCTTTTTGACAGAATAGAACCGATTGGGAAATATATCACTATTAATGGGATAAAATACAAAGTAGTTGGTGTTTACGATGACCTGGGAAATGAAGATGAAACCAAGGTCATCTATATTCCCATATCAACCGCACAGCTAGCTTATGGCGGTGGAAATCATATCCACAGATTGATGTTGACCGTAGGAGATGCCAGCCTGGAAGAAAGTCTTTCCATCCAGGAGGAGATACACCAGATGCTGGCTTCAAGACATATCTTCTCCACTGAGGATAAGCGGGCAGTCTGGATATTTAATCTTTGGGAGGAATATGTAAAATGGATGAATATATTCGATGGTATCCGAATCTTATTGGCTGCGGTGGGGATATTTACTCTGCTTGCAGGAGTTGTGGGGGTAAGCAATATCATGCTTATAGTAGTAAAAGAACGTACCCGGGAGATCGGTGTAAGAAAGGCCATTGGGGCCACTCCCCTATCCATAATTGGACTGTTCCTGATGGAAGCATTGCTGATCACTTTGGTTAGCGGTTATATAGGGATGGTAGGGGGAATGACTTTTATAGAAAGTGGTTTGTTGACCAAGTTGATGGATGCATTCGGGTTTCCCATGGACTTTTTTGTAGATCCTGGAGTTAATTTTAGGAATGCAATGATAGCCACATTAATACTTGCTGCAGTTGGCACCCTGGCAGGATATTTTCCTGCACGAAAAGCTGCCAGAATAAATCCCGTTGAAGCTTTAAAAGACGAGTAGATGTTCGACTACGACAAATGGCAAGAAATATATGGTACTATTCGCAAAAATAAACTGCGAACGCTCCTGACGATCATTGGAATTGCCTGGGGGATCTTTATGATCATTAGCCTGGTAGGGTTAGGAAATGGTTTTCGAAAGGGAGTGACCAAAGGATTTGGGCAATGGGCCACCAATTCAGGCTTTATGTGGGGGCAAAGATCCACCATTGCCCATGGCGGATTTCAACCAGGCAGAAATATTAGTTTCGACAATTCTGATACCGAATTACTGTTAAGTCGGGTAAAAGAATTGCGTTATCTGGCTCCCAGGAATCAGTTGGGTGGATGGCGCGGTGGAAATAACGTTACCAGGGGTAATAATTCAGGGGCATTTACTGTTAATGGCGATTATCCTGATTTCAATAAAGTCAACGTACAAAACATCGAAGATGGAAGATTCATTAACCAAAAAGACATTGATGATTACCGGAAAGTAGCAGTTATCGGTCAAAATGTAGTAAACCTGTTGTTTGAAGAAGACGAAGATCCAATTGGGGAGTACATTACTATCAAAAAAGTAAACTTCCAGGTAGTTGGCCTGATAATACCAATTCGCAATGACGGAGATGAGCGTGATCAAAATTCCATTCATGTTCCGTTCACTACTTTCCAAAGGGCCTTTAATTACGGGGACCGGGTAGGATGGTATGCGTTTAGCGCCTATGAGCAGTTTGATGTTGAAAAGGTCCAGGCAAGAATGCTTACGATACTTAAAAATAATAACAATATACACCCCTTGGACGAGGATGCTATTGGGTATTTCAATCTGCAGAAAAAATTTGATGAAATGACCGGACTGTTTAGAGGACTCGAATTATTTACCTGGTTTGTAGGATTAAGCACCTTGTTTGCCGGTATAATCGGAGTAAGTAATATCATGCTGATAATTGTTAAGGAGCGTACCAAAGAAATTGGGATTAGGAAATCTTTAGGAGCTACCCCCTACTCTATCATTGGGTTAATAGTCCAGGAATCAGTATTCCTGACTTTGATTGGAGGTTATTCTGCCCTTATCATGGGCTTACTGTTACTGGATGTACTTTCAAAAGTCCTACCTGAAGATTTTATTATTCTAAACCCCAACGTCAGCCCGGCGGTAGCGATCGGGTCATTGGTGCTGTTG
>QIMC01000009.1 GCA_003232185.1 Flammeovirgaceae bacterium
GAACGGAACCATCAAATGGGTAATGTGCTACTAACCCTTCGTTCAAATCAATCGCCTGTCGATTGTAATCTTCTTCAAATGAATTTATCTCATCAATTGAAAGTCCGTTGTGGATCATTAGCCTGTATCTTAATATCAGAGGCCGGTCTTTTGGTATGTGTATCGCATGTTGACCGGGAAACACTATATTTTGCATACTGGATGTTTGCCGGAGAATCCATTTTTGAGGATAATCCGGATTGCCGGGGTGACAGAACAAGGTCACACCAGTCTGACTTTCGTCTTTACCAAAGGAAGCAGTAAAATCCATCCAGGAACCGGCATCTACTTGTAGGTTTTGCGGGGTAACTTTTCCTTTTTTACCCCTGAAAATCAGGTCATCTGGCATTTTTATTCGAACAGAAAGGCCGCCATACCCTTTTTCGTTGTTTGATCCGCCAATATACAGACTGTCTGTTGTGGCTTGTAGGCTAATCTCCATATCAATCAACCGGATATTATTTTGTAACCGGTGTACCGTATAGCTAGTATTTTCTTCCAGATAGGGTAGCTGGTTATTAAAGACAGGAGACGACCATTCAGCTAGAATATTGATCACAGCCTGTAGAGGATGCATTTCCTCACTAACATCTTTAACAGTTAAATTAAAATTTTCCAGTGCCCAACCATCGCTGATTGCCGAATCTCCAACAAGAATTTGGTGCCATGCCCAAAAAATCCCGCGATGATGGGGATGATCTTCAGGAAAGTCCTCGGTTAGTATATCACCTTGTAAACTGTAGAGTGGATGTATGTAGTTGTTTCTGGCATATTTCCCACTGTCCAGTGATAAAACAGCACAGGTTTTCCATTTTCAGATAGCTCCAGGCCCTCGGAGTTTTCCTGGATTGAAAATGGGCTCTCCGAAACCGGCGCTGAGGTACATTTAATTAAAGCCACCAGGATGAGAGCTCCCATTATGCTATTTTTCATCTACTTTCTTTAGTGTATATACCTTATTATTGTCAACCTTTGCCTGTTGTTTTTGGGTCAACCTGATACCAAATGCTCCGTGCTGCGGTGCAGGTCCGGTTCCTGTACAGGGAAGCTCATGCTGCCAGGATATTTTATTAATACAGGTGGTCCCGTTATCCGTCAGATCATGCACCTTAATTAGTGAATCAACTTTCCCTGTCATATAACAAAATGGATAACGAGCAGATATTCAGACAAATACAACTAGCAGCACGAACTCTATTCAGATCAACATCCTCCCCCTTGCCCCCTCAGAGAGGGGGATATGTTTCGTGCGGACACTAGATTATTCATCAATAACTTCTGAGTTTAATAGTTCATCCGACACCACCGCCCCATCTACCAGGCGTACAATGCGTTTCCCATATTGAGCATTTTCTTCAGAATGGGTCACTTGAATAATGGTCATCCCCTGTTTATTTAACTTTTGGAAAATTTCCATGATGGTATGGCCTTGTTCGGTATGTAGATTACCGGTAGGTTCATCCGCCAGCAGCAATTTCGGTTGACCCACAATGGCCCGGGCCACTCCTACCAACTGTTGCTGGCCTCCGGACAACTGCTCAGGAAACAAGTCCTTTTTTGCGACCATATTAAATCGATCTAACATATCCGCTACCATGCTTTTACGCTCTTTTCCTTTAATCCCTTTATACAATAAAGGAGTTTCAATGTTTTCATATACCGTCAATTCATCGATCAGGTGATACGCCTGAAATACGAATCCAATATGATGTTTGTGTAGTTCGGACCGTTTTCGTTCTTTAAAGTTCTGTACCGGCTCATCCATAAATAGATACTCCCCAGCTGACGCTTGATCCAACAACCCAATAATATTGAGCAATGTTGATTTACCAGCCCCACTGGGACCCATAATGGTGAGAAACTCTCCGGATTTCACTTCCAGGTCAATGCCTTTCAGCACGAAAGTACGGGTGAATCTGGTACTGTAGTATTTATCGAGGTTGGTAAGTTGAAGCATGGTTATTAATCTAGTTTAAGGTTTAATGAAGTTTAAGTTGGCTGGTTTATGTGAGGGCATGGACGAAGGGACGAAGGACGAGAGACGTAGGCTAAGAGAGCAATTCATAATTTCTAATTTCTAATTTATCATTCAGTTTTATTCAGATCTTAAGGAGTCTACCGGATTAGCCAGCGCTGCTTTCAACACTTGTGTACTAATGGTTATGCCAGCTACTACTAATATACCAAAAGCAGGGAGGGCAAACATCCACCATTGTATTTCTACCGGATAGGCAAAATTTTGCAGCCACTTTGAAACAAAATACCAGGCTAAAGGGATTCCAATCAATATGGCAATCAACACCAGTTTTATAAAGTCTTTGGAAAGTAGTAATACTATCCCCCCAATGGTCACTCCCAATACTTTTCTGATTCCGATTTCTTTGGTTCTTTGATTAACAAGGAAAACGGCCAACCCCAAAAGTCCCAGACAGCTGATAAATATAGCAGTGGAGGTAATCCATCCCAATAATTTGGAGGTGTTTTGCTCCTGTTGATACCATGAAGCAATCCTTTGGTCATAGAACTGATAACTAAATGGTTCTTCCGGATAAATCTCATTCCAGACACTTTCCATTTTTTCAAAAGCCCTGTTCCAGGGGATTGTGTTGCTCTCAAATTGCCTTAAAGCGATGTGAAAGGTCGAATTTCTGGCTGCGTTGGTAATGGCTGCTGGCACAATGGCCTGATGAATAGGCTGGGTATGAAAATCTGCAACCACTCCTACTATTGGGAAGTTGCCACCCGCTCCTTCTAACAGCTGGCCAATGGCCTGCTGTGGTTCTTCAATACCAAGTCGCTTTAAGAAGGACTGATTAATTATAAATTCCTTGATGGTATCACTGGCAGTTATACTATTGCCGGCAATTAATGGAATATCATAAACATTCAGATAGTTTTCGTCTCCATATTTTAACTGCACATGTGTTTCAAAAACATCATCACCCTGATAGAATTTCAGTACCTTCTCGGTAACGCTGGTGCCAGATGGAGAGGAGCCACCACGACTGACATAATCGATCTCCGGAATTTGTTTAAGTCCAGCAAGTAATGAATTACTTGCCATTGACTCTGAATTTGGAACAATAAAACTAATTATCCCCTCTTTTTTTAACCCCAAATCCTTGCTTAGCGCATAACGGGTTTGTGAGGCAATTACTAAAGTCGATACTATAAAGAACATTGCCACAGTGAATTGAACAACGGTCAATGTTTGTTGCACGAATGATTTACGAGAATAATTATTGAATCCGGCGTTCTTTAAGATTGAAATGGGCTTAAAATGTGAGAGAACTATACCGGGATATAGCCCAGTAACGATACTCATGGTACCTGTCAGGGTCAAAAGAAACAACAATATATGAGGTTTCAACAACGACTCTTGCGCCAACCCGGGAGGGATAAATTCCTGGAATAATTCGATGATCAATGGCACCAGTACCAGCGCACAAAAGGCAGCTAGTAATGAAAGTACCATTGACTCTGCAATAAACTGTATCACCAAATGTTTCCTCGAACTTCCCAAGGTTTTACGCACGCCAATTTCTTTGGCACGCTGATTTCCACGTGCGGTAGTAAGATTAATATAATTGATTGACCCCAATGCCAACAAAAGCATAGCAGCTACTAGTAAGCCCCCTAGCGTGGTTTTGTTGGCTACCGGGCGAAGGAAATTACCATATTGGGCGTCAAAATGGAGATTGCTCAAAGGCTGTAATAAATGTACTTGCTTGTACTCTTGAGGGTCATCATAGGTTTTACGAAGTGACATAAGCTCAGCCTCTATTGCTTGAGGAGTGGTCCCTTCGTTTAATTTCACCATCAATTGAAAATCGGAGTCAACGTTGTCCCAGCGATCCAGATACCATCGATTTTTAAGGTTAGAGTTGGCTACGGTTGAAATAGAAATAAACTCTTTAAAATCAAAATCTGTCAAATCATCTATATCCTTAACAATTCCTGACACCACTGTTTGAATGGAATCACCATAGATAATTTCACGGCCTATGACATCGGCGGCATGGTTCAGACCAAAATAAGTTTGTGCCTTGCTCTCAGTCAGCACTACCTTGAATGGATCTTTCAATGACGTTTCTGGAGACCCTGCCAACCACTGGTGCTCAAACAACCTGAAATAACCAGGACCGGTTA
>QIMC01000435.1 GCA_003232185.1 Flammeovirgaceae bacterium
CATCAGGGCCACATCATTTGCCACCGGGGGTCCGGCACAACCAAATAATATCACCGTAACCGATAATACCATGGTTGAGAATAGGAGTCCCTTGTTTACAATTTCTTTTGAACTCATGTCTATTTACTTTTTATATTTCAATAAATTAACGGTTTTATTCTTAAGATCATCTATCCAATAGTATTACCCCCGTTTCTTTCACATATTGCTCCCATTCCACTAACAATTCCTTATATTTTTCAGGGAAATCATCTGCCAAATCATAGGACTCAGAGGGATCTTCCTGCAGATTAAACAACTCAAATTTGCTTTTCCCAAATGGAGCCTCCACTTTGGTTATTTTCCATTTTCCTTTCTTTAGGGCGCATCTGCCAAACAGTTCCCATCCCATTACGTAATCATCATCGTGCACATAGGCTCTTTCATCGCGTAGTAAAGGAAGTAGTGAATTCCCCCTGTATGGGGAAATCAGGCGATTCTGATAAAATGGACGATGGGTACCTCCAGCCAATTCCAAGAAGGTAGGCGCCATGTCCATCACCGTAGTAAAGGCACTTTGGTGGTCTCTTTGTGGTTGTTGATGAGGCATTTTAATAATCAATGGCGTATGGATTCCCCCTTCTGTAGAATACCCTTTATACAAACTAAAAGCAGCGCTGGATGCATGAGCCCATGGTGGTCCGTAGCCCACAAAGGAATTGGCCGTACCCATGGCCTGGTATTGATCAAGTCCTTCTGGGGTCATGTTCGCATCCAGAACAGCAGCACCATTGTCTGAGAAAAAAACGAATAAGGTATTATCATACTTTCCAATCTGTTTCAGATATTCAATCAAGCGGCCAATATTATAGTCCAGGTTATCTACCATTGCTGCATAAATTTCCATTTTCCGGGCCTCAATTCTTTGTTGCTCTTTACTGAGCGAAACCCAGGCAGTTAAAGGTTCATCTGTAACCTGGTAAAGTGTGCCTTTATTAATGGGAAGATCTGGTAGCAAAGTATGATTTGGTATTATTCCTTTTTCTTTTAATCCCTGAAAACGACGGGATCGTAGACTGTCGTATCCATAATCATAGAGACCCTGATATTTTTCAATAAACTCTTTTGGTGCCTGTAATGGCCAATGTGGTGATGTATAGGCAGCAAAAAGAAAGAAAGGTTGGTTATCATCCCGGTCCTCCTCTATAAAACTGATCAACTTATCGGTATAGAAATTTGTAGAATATTGCCCATCCGGATACTGAGTATACTGCCCATCTTCCCAAAATTTAGATTGGCGATATGGGATGAAATGATTGGCATATGCATCAAGTAGTGTATAGGACCTTTCAAACCCCTTTGCAGTAGGACTCTGATCTGGTGTCAGGCCCAAATGCCATTTGCCTGATATGTACGTATGATAGCCCTGATCTTTTAGCAATTGTGCTACCGATACTACCCGATGGTTTAAATAGCCTTCATATCCGGGCTGACCATTCTGTTCCTTTACCTGCACTACTCGTTCGGCCATATTCCCCAGTCCGGCTATATGATTGTCGGTTCCCGAAAGCAACATTGCTCTGGTGGGAGAGCAGGTGGCAGCGGAATAAAAATTGGTAAAGATCTGGCCCTGTTTTGCCAGAGCATCAATATTTGGAGTGGAAATCTCGCTCCCAAAACATCCCAAATCTGAAAATCCGAGATCATCAGCTACGATTAAAACGATGTTGGGTCTTTCCTGGTTACTTGCGGATTGTTCACTCTTGCAGGATCCACAAAAAAATAACAGCATGGCTATTAAATTTGCTACAAGCTGGGGTGATTTTGGCATACGATTCAAATTACAAATTAATAATTTAATTGAGGGATTTAGTTTGATACCAATAGTTTCTGTTACTTTAGCAGGCACACATTAATAAATTGACTGTCTCATTTATTGCTAATTGCTATACTTAAATATGAAAAATATAATTACCATCATCCTGGTTGCATTGGTTTTCTCCGTAAATGCACAAACAAGATCCGGTAATAAATCAGCTCCACTTGCTCCGGCCTCACCGGAAAGCATTGGTATGTCTTCTGAACGATTGGATCGGCTCGATGCCATGTGTAAGGAGGCTGTAAAATCCGGCGACCTCCCGGGGATTGTTGCCTTAGTTGCCCGTAAGGGGAAAATCGTGTTTCACGAGGCCTACGGTATGGCAGACAATTCCTCCGGAAGAAAGATGAAAGTGGATGATATATTCAGAATTGCCTCACAGTCAAAAGCCATTACTTCTACTGCGGTTATGATGCTGTGGGAAGAAGGCAAATTTCAATTGGATGATCCCATCTCTAAATATATTCCTGAATTTAAAAACCCTCAGGTACTTAAGTCTTTTAAGTATGCTGACACCAGTTATACCACGGTAGCCGCTGATAAGGAAATAACCATTCGCCATTTGCTTACCCATACCTCCGGCATTGGTTATGGGATAATCGATGGAGATGAGCGTATAAGAATGATTTATGAGAAAGCCGGCATTACAGACCTTTTTACCACCGAGCCCATTACTATTGAAGAGAGTGTTAAAAAGTTGGCCAAGTTACCGCTACATCACAATCCGGGGGAGAAGTATACCTATAGCGAGGGGCTTGATGTGTTGGGATACTTCATTGAAATTGTATCAGGGGTGCCATTTGATGAATTCCTAAGAAAAAGACTGTTTGATCCTCTAAGCATGGAAGACACCTGGTTTTATCTGCCTAGCTCCAAGGCGAACCGTCTGGTAGCTGTTCAGAAAAAAGAAGATGAAAAATGGGTTCAATATCCTGTGACTTTTTACGATACCAACTACCCCATTAAAGGAGCAAAAACATTTTTCTCCGGGGGTGCCGGCTTATCCAGTACCGCAAAAGACTATGCAACTTTCCTTCAGATGTACCTGAATGGTGGTGAATTAAATGGAGTAAGGATTCTTAGCCGTACTACCATAAAATCAATTATGGGAAATCAGACAGAAGATCTATTTGGTGGTGGGGTTAATAAATATTACGGACTTGCTTTTGGGGTATTAACTCAAAAAGGGCAAAGCAGCGGTGGCTTAGGTAGTGTAGGAACATTCAACTGGGGAGGATATTTCAATACGCAATATTTCGCGGCATCCTTATGAAGCAAACCCAGGGACCTGTGAACGACGAAACTGGCTGGAAATACAGAATGTTGATAGGTCAGGCGATTGATGATTGACGATTGACGATTTGATGGTACTGGTTATTTGGAATTTGTTGCTGTAATTTTCGCTAGAAAATAAAGGTATGGATATACTTGATCAGAACTGATTGCGTATCCACAGTTGGCAATTCCGGGTTGTAGTTTATTCTATTGGTATTCACGCCTCCATTTAACACCACCCAAAGGTCCTGGCCTTCTCTGAAATTGTATCGGAATCTTATGTTTGCTGAAAAAAGGTCAGCAGTACT
>QIMC01000090.1 GCA_003232185.1 Flammeovirgaceae bacterium
CTTTCCAACTTGGTACTTTGTACACTTATCACACCAATAATTCTATCTTCCACCGGAATTGGAACTCCCAAAAACGAGGCGGCATTCTTACCAACATGAGCAATCCCAGATTTGCTATACTCCAAATCTATATCCTTGTCTCTATTGATTAATAGTGGTTGTCCGGTTTGGATGATCTTTGAAGTCAGCCCTTCCCCAAATTCCATTGGTGCCATATCGTCACCATCCTGATAAGGAAAGTTTACTATGTTTTCCTCACGGTCCAGTATGGCTAAATAGGTGATATCAGAATTAAATAATTTTTTCATTTCATCCCCCACCATCTTAATCAGTTCTCCCAGTTCCAGTTTTTCTGTCAGGGCAATACTAACATGATTGATGGTGGCCAGTTCATCCAGCCTTTGGTGTACTTCCCTGGTCCGCTCTTGAACCATGTCTTCAAGTTCCTTTTGCTGCCTCAGTAGTATTCGGGTGCGTGCGCTTACCACTGAATAAACCAACCCAATTGAGCCGACGAGGTAAAATAAATAGGCCCACCAGGTCCGATACCAAGGAGATTTAATGGTAAATGGGATAGTAGAGACCCCGGTGATTTTGCCTACAAGGTTTCTGGCTTTGGCCTGAAAGGCATATTTGCCTGGAGGCAAATTAATATATTCCCTGGAGGTGGTTTTGGTCCAGTCAGACCAGTCGTCATCTAAACCCACCAAAAATGTACTGTACTCCATATCATTTTGATCAATGTACAATGGAGCAGCATAATTTACTGTCACGGAGTTATAGTCATAAGAAATGTTAAAATTGTCCGGAATGACAGAGAATCCTCCGTACAGTAATGAATCACTAGAAATTGACAGGCTTCTAATTTTTAAATCAAATTCTGGCGTATACGGTTTGTCCAAGTTTCCCTGGTATCTAACTATCCCATTTGGCCCCGCCAACCAAACAACCTGTGTCCCATCAGGCAATGGAGGTTCGGGAGTAACTCCCCAGGTTATCCGATTTTTTAGTCCATTAAAAACATCCGTATTAAGATCATAATCTCCGTTTTCATTAACTGTAGCAACGGTAAGACCGGTCCCGGCATCAAACCATATTTTGCCTTCCTGGTCAATTTGCGGTACAACTACTGTACTGTTATCCCAGCCAATCAGGTCATTGTAAAAGAATTTCTTTTCCTGAAATTTTCCAGATTCCAGATTGAATACATATGTAGTTTTATCCGATGTAGCGAAAAAATGGATTTCATTATTCACAGTCCAAAAATTGATATTGCCTTTTGGCAGTCCATTTTCCTTTCCATATGGTACAATCTCTGATGACGGTAAATCTAGCTTTGCATCTTGAAATGAAGGCATTAATAAGGAAAGGTTGCTATTATTTGACCCAACATCCAGCCATATCGTTCCATCTTCTTGCTCGGCCATGGCACCAAATCCGGAAGTTCCAATTAGTTCTTTTTTGGACTCCAGTTGAAACTGGTTAGCTTTTTCGTCAAAATAAAAACTGGCAATCCCTTGTTGGTGAGTAGTATAGAATCTATTACTATCTGCCTTTGACAAATGAAAAAATCGAGTCCGCAGATCGTAGTTTACACTTTCTTTGACGTATGTAAAGGATTTTCCAACCAGCTCGATCACGCCCATGGTTCCTGTACCGGTATAAATCCTACCTCTTGCTTTCATAAAATTGCCGCCCTGGCCCTCGGTTCCCGGAACAGGGAGAATCTGATTGGACCCATCCTCCAAATAAAAGATACCATTATTTGTACTCATATAAATTAATTTGCCCTTTCTTTGGACGTCATAAACCACATTATCATCCAGTCCCATTTGGGTATCTAATACCGAATAGGTAGAGTTAAGATTTACTGAAGAGATCCCATTAAAAAGCGGCATCCACAGTATGCCTCTGGAGTCAACGTAAGTAAAATCAACACTACCGGTCTGCATACCGGTTGCTGTGGTATATTTCTGTAAAAGCTTGCCCTGATGATCTATAAGGTAAGCCCCATCACTAAAAGAATTGATAACAAACCTACCGTCAGGAAGCGCAACTCCAGGTAAATAGATAGTATTTTTTATATCTTCGTCTATTTCGGTTAGAAATGGTTGGTAGTTGGTGCCATCAAAGATCAAGAAACCACTGTCCCTGGTTCCTAATAAGACTCTGTGGTCATCATAGGGGAGCAACACATAAATTCTATTATCGGCGAATTGTTCACCTCCTGGGACTAACTTAAATTCATAGTCCTCCATAACACACAATCCAACCCCCCAAATTCTTAAATAGTATTTCCCATGAACCACATTGCCTGCGTGAAACGCGTCCTTTGAAGTTATTATCTGCATTGAATTCCCATCCCACAAATACAACTTAAACTCAGTTCGGAACACAACTTTACCTTTAAAATAATTTACTTCCCAAACGTCAGCAAATTCCTGGTGTTCCTCTGGTATTTCAGGTAGCAATGACACGTATTCGAGCTTCCCAGGTTCATTTGGTGAGAGATATCCAAATTCTCCAATAGCGCCGACATAAATAACCCCATTATCGTCCTTTGTCAGACATCTTGAAGAGCCTGTTTCCGGAATTTCTATTAAATTCCAAGTCACCCCGTCAAACTCCAAAACTCCATCTCCGTTGGCGAAATACATAATGCCGTTATCTCCTTCGATGGCCCACCAATTAGTAGGGTTTGCGTCATAATCCTGATAACTATAATTGGTAATAAAGGGTCTTCCCAGCTGTTCCTGAGACCATGTGGTTTCAGGTATAAAAAAAAGAAAGGGCAACAAGAAAATTAAAATTATGTGGCAGGAAGGTAAGTGCTTTCGCATAATTATTGTCTTTGTATTTATGCCTTGTATCTGAAAACCGGCAGTAATTATTCCAATAATATACGAAATTTATGGTGGGATATTAGGAATTAGGAATTAGGAATTAGGAATTAGGAATTAGGAATTAGGAATTAGGAATTAGGAATTAGGAATTTGTTTAAGCAACAGCATGACGAGGGACGAGGGTGTTAGGGTGTTAGGGTGTTAGGGTGTTAGGGTGTTAGGGTGTTAGGGTGTTAGGGTGTTAGGGTGTTAGGGTGTTAGGGTGTTAGGGTTGAAGGTGTTGAAGGCAGAGGGCGCAGGGTGCTGGGAGACTGGGCGCTTGGAGTTTGTGCTTTGCCTGCCGTAGGGGCTGTTATCTATTCCTACAGGTACTACCTTTGTTTATAAAACGTCCACTCCAACGGAGTGGAAACATGGGTGGGTACTTGCAAGCGGAGACTACCTTGGCAGGGATTGAGTAATTAAAAACCAGCAACCAGTTAATTCATCACAATCACCTTTTGGACTGCTGGTTGCTCAAGTCCTCTAAGAACTACAAGATACTGGCCGTTGGTTAATTGTCCCGGGTTCCAGGTAATTCGTTGAAAGCCAGCGATAGGGCTACCGGAATAGAGTTGTTGTAACCGTCGCCCTTGCAAGTCAATCAAATCTATTTCAAGTGGTGCTCCATTGGTAATAAACTCCAATTGAGTTGGCCCGGCAATTGGGTTTGGGTATACCTTCAAAATTTCGTCCCTTTTAAGGGTGCTAAGGTAACTTTCACCAATAATGGGCACAGTATCAAATGATTTCAATAGTACCTGATTGGTATTGTCTGCCGAAGATCCCAGCCACTGCTCCAATAGCGAAGCATAGATTTGCCGAAAGTCGAACTGCATTTCTAAATTATCCTTAAAGGTGGCATTTGAAGGTATGCTTGGATTGTTCCCTAACACACCACCAATTACCTCATTCCCAAAGACAAACATTGGCGCTGCGGCGCCGTGATCCGTGCCTGAACTGGAATTGGAAACAATTCGACGCCCAAATTCTGAAAAAGTCATTCCCACCACCCGGTCACCTACTCCCAGAAACTTCAGATCGGCCATAAAACTACTAATTGATTTATCCAGCGAACGCAATAGGTTGGAATGTCTACCCCGGGTATGATCATCCTCATCCACCTGGTTGCTATGGGTATCAAAACCTCCGTGACGCACCAAATACAATGGCGTCTGCAGTCCACCGGCAATCAATCTGGCAACTATCTTAAGTTGTTGAGCTAGCCGATTGCCATCCGGATAATTTCCTTGTTGGGTTACTTTGGCAGCGGCTTTCTTCACCACATCACCATAAAGTTCCGATTGACGCGCTATCAGTCGTACATATTTTAATTTATCTCCAGCATAAGTGTCTGGCGTCGGCTCTTCTATATTATCCACCAGATTATAAAATGAATCCGGATTACTGACCACCATTCCCATTGCTGCTGCCGGACCCTGAAATACCAAAGAAGCACCAGAGCCAATTTCGATAGCCAAAGGATCGGTTACTGTATCATTGGGAAAGGCTTCAGGGTAACCAGGAAACTTGCTTTGCAGGTAACGACCGCTCCAGCCGGAGTTAACCAATTGCTTGGAGTCAGATGCCGACATCCAGATGTCTGTGCTGCGAAAGTGCGAGAAATTCTGCTCCGGATACCCAACTGATTGAATAATCCCCAGCCTTCCATCATTGAACAACGATTTGAATCCCCCTAATGAAGGGTGCAACGCCACTTCAGTGTTATCCAAGGTCAATAATTTATCTTCGGGTAACATTACATGCCGCCTGACGCTATTCAATCTGGACAACTGATCCAGTGGGATTACCGTATTCAACCCATCATTACCCCCTTCCAGGTAAATAATGACCAAAACACGATTGTGGTCGGCAGCCAACTGTAGTAGAGAGGTCAAGGCGCTCTTACCCGGCATAGAAAAACCCAGGGTGCCCAGTAAACCGGGTACCGCCATTGCATGACTGGCACGGTGTAAAAATGTTCTCCGCTTCATTACATTAAATGAAATTCGCCCCTTTGCAG
>QIMC01000445.1 GCA_003232185.1 Flammeovirgaceae bacterium
GATGCAATAACCCGGCGTCCAAAGCCACTTCCGGAGGCAATGTTAGTTTTATACTTGTTTTCATCACAGAAGTGCGAACATAAGCATTATCTGGCTTCCAGCATATACCCAATGTTAATTCCGAAGCGAAAGGGAATACTTAGTTTATCTTTATCAAGGTCTTTGAATATTTCGTCGAATTCTTCGCGATCAGGATAGTCAGCATCAAAATCGCGATAACCAATACCTACACCAATAAAGGCATCGATGGTAATTCCAGCGCCTCCGGCATCCTTAACAAAACGATACCCCGCTAATAGAGAATACTCAAATCGTTTCTCTTCCGCACCAATCACAGTGCTGTTAGCGACCCCAAGGGAATCAACAATATTAGCAAAGTGGTTAACAGTAGTGAACCTTAACTCATGTCCAAAGTAAAGCATTCCCATCCGACGATCCGGATGATATAGTTTTTGTCGAATTGCCAATGAGTATCCACGATCATAAACATCATTAAACCGTACGCTCGCGTCGCTGGTAAAAAACGGGTCACGTATTATGCTATATTGCAACTCATACCCTAACCTCTCTTGCATGTAATACTCGAAAGTGAAAGGGATATTTCCGATTACCATGGATACAGGATTAAAACCAACTATGATGCCCCGGAATTCGTTTACTTTTGGTCGAAAATAGCGAATCCTCTTTTTTCTAAATAAGTATTCTGGTTTATCGTAAACCAATTTGGTAGTATCAATTGGGTTTGGTTTATCTTCAATTACCCGAAATATGGGTTTGTTATCCTCATAGTATGTTTTGTAATACCCTGCAATGCTACCATCATTATGGTACAAAGTCCAGATTCCGGTTTTAGCACCATCCTCTAGAGTTCCTTCCATTTTCAACGCTCCGTCCTTATAAAATCCTTGATAGTCCCCGGTTCCGTTTACAAACCTGCTTTCGCCTTCAAGAATACCGTCTTCATAATAATAAAGCCATTTTCCCTGATTGACTCCGTTCTTTACCAATCCACTGATCTTCAATGAGCCATTTTCATAATACTCTTTGTAAAAGCCCTCTCCATTTTTGAATAGACCACGCCCTTTGATGCTACCATCCTCATAAAACAAATGCCAATAGCCGTCTTTTCGACCAGCACGTTCAGCTCCCTGTGAGGTTAAAATACCGCCTTCATTGAAATATGCCCATTCTCCTTCACTCAATCCGTTTTTATAAGTGCCACGAGCAGATACCACTCCATTGGGGTATTTAAACTCCCATAACCCTTCTTTTTTTCCTTGAATATAGCCGCCACGGCCTTGAATCATGCCATTCTCGTAGTAATATTCCCAAGCCCCTTCATTTTTGTCGTTTATCTTTATCCCTGCAGCTTTCAGTTTACTTGAATTATAAAATTCTTTATAAGTCCCACGGCCGTCCTGATAATAGATTTGTGACTTTAGTTGACCTTCTTCATAAAACCAGTTCCATATTAATATCCGGTTCCCTCCTTCAAATTCACCGCGTGCTTTTAAAGCCCCGTTTTCAAAGTAGTATTGCCAAATTCCTTCTCTTGTACCATTAAATAGATCACCTTCCATGCTGCTATTTCCGTTCTCATAAAAGAACTGCCAATTGCCATAATTCCTGCCATTCCGGATCTCCCCGGTCATTTTCATATTGCCGTTTTCGAAAAAATACTCCCAGAACCCCATGGGCTCATTACTGAGATAGTATCCCTGCTCTTTCACCTGTCCATTAACATAGTAGGAAGTATAAGAACCTTCCAGAAGCTGGGTTCCTGGTTTTAAAAAATACTCTTCCTTCTTCTTCTTTAATTCTTGATCAAAGTAAGTAGTGACGTTTTGCTCTTGCGGAAACACTACTGTTGGTATCCCAACCAACAATACAGAAATGAATAGTGAAAACCTCAAAACTCAGAAATTCAGTTTAGACTTATCAAGTAACAAACTGGACGTTTCTTATTTTGAAAAGCCAGTAACTTGACCTAAATTAATCAGAAGACCGTAAAGGGTACTTCTGATATTATGTAAATTTGGATAATTTGAAGTAAACAAAATAACAAAATGTCATCTAATACCTTACAAGGAGGTGGTTTTGGGGCAAAACCGACCAAAAGAGACCATTTCGAACCCACCGACTTTTACCAGCTCGACGACCTCTTAACTGATGAGCAGAAACTAATACGAAGTTCTATGCGAGCCTTTGTAAATAAAGAGATCACCCCTTTTGTAGAGGATTGGTGTCAACGGTCAGTTTTCCCGGAAAACATAGTTAAGAAGTTTGGGGAGATCGGGGCATTTGGGCCCACCATTCCAATTCAATATGGAGGAGGTGGCCTGGATTACGTCTCTTATGGACTAATCATGCAGGAAATAGAAAGGGGAGACTCCGGAATGCGTAGTACCGCTTCGGTGCAGGGTTCACTGGTGATGTATCCCATATTTGAATATGGTAGCGAACAGCAAAAAACTAAGTTTCTACCCAAACTAGCTAGCGGTGAAATGTTGGGCTGTTTTGGCTTGACCGAGCCGGACCATGGATCCAACCCCGCTGGATTGACCACCAATTTTAGTGACCAGGGGGATCACTACTCACTTAACGGTTCGAAAATGTGGATCTCTAATGCTCCTAAAGCTGATATTGCAGTGGTTTGGGCAAAGGACGAAAATCAACGAATTCATGGATTGATAGTAGAAAGAGGAATGGAAGGTTTTACTACGCCAGAAACACATGGTAAATGGTCCTTAAGAGCCAGTTGTACCGGTGAGTTGGTATTTGATAATGTTAGGGTTCCCAAAGAGAATTTATTGCCCAACAAACATGGATTAGGAGCACCATTGAAGTGTTTGGACTCAGCTCGATATGGCATATCATGGGGAGTGATCGGGGCTGCTATGGATTGTTACTCCTCTGCCCGCCAATACGCAATGGAGCGTATTCAATTTGAAAAACCCATTGCTTCCTTTCAGTTAGTTCAGAAAAAGCTGTCAGAAATGCTCACAGAGATTACCAAAGCACAGCTGTTGAATTGGCGGCTAGGGACACTAATGGATCAACAGAAGGCCAGTACTGCTCAAATATCATTGGCCAAAAGAAATAATGTGTCCGT
>QIMC01000310.1 GCA_003232185.1 Flammeovirgaceae bacterium
CGACCTTGATTACAGCAAAGGTGTTTTCATTATGTGAGATTGTTAGAAGCTCTCGTTTTTTTGCCAATTCATCCAGTACTGATAAAGAAGCGCTGATCTCCTCGTTATAACTTGAGTACTGAAGATGGCGTTCTGGCCCACCAGATAGGTTCTCGTCGTTTGACAGCATCTGATGGATGTAGATCAGCCTCTTTTCCAGCATTACACTCTGTGAATCCAGTGCCGTGATAGCCTTAATGGTGTTACTAAGATCCGTTTGAACGTCTGTGGTTTTATTCCTGATGGTGAAGCTTTCAAAGTAGCTTTCATAGTCCTGAAGCTTGCTTTGGGTTAGTAACAGTTGGTCGTCCAAAAAATCAATCTTTTGCTGATTGGCCTTATTTTTTTCTTCTTTGGTATAGGTCAGATAAATGGTATCAATGGCGCTTACCAGATCCATTGCCTTATATCTGTTGTGATCCCTGAAAGAAATTCGAATGGTATTGGCGGTAAGATTAAGTGGCTCAACTGTTATGTTGTTCTCCAGGTATTGCAGTAAACTACTTTGGCTGTTGATCTTGAAGCTGTACAGTTGCTCTCTATCAACTTCTTCCAAAGGAGGGTTTAGGGTAAGTCGAAAAGTAAAATGTTCATTCTTTATGGTCTTACCAAATCGACATAGCTGGTCAGGGATCTGTGTTTGATCAGGGTAGCCAAGGGTAAATTCATCCTCATTGTTTATGGATACAGTAAATTGTTTGTCATATACCCAGCTATCTAAAGAAGCATACGCTACTTTAAATGGCGGACTTCGATATTTTTCATCCTCAAGTATATTGCCAACTGCATAATAACTGATACTCAGATCAAGTGTTTTAATTACTTTGTCAAAAAAGAGCTTGGATTTAATCAATTCAATCTCTCCAGATAGATTGTTGATGTTTTGCTCATCATTTACCTCCAGAAAGCCTGGAAAATTTGCATCGTTTTTAATGTTAAGCTTTAAATCTGAGTAGCTTTCAAAAAGTGGTTTGGTCCACCGAACCACCAGATAGGCAGATAGATTCGTACATAAGACGATAAGAATTATCCATAGCCAACTTTTTCCAAGAACCGTATATAGCTTTTCCAAGTCAACATCTCCTACTAGATTGGAATGTTGCCCTCTAACGACAATATTGTCCTTATTGATATCGAAACTGTGGTTAGTCACCTTATTGAATTATTTACCCAATGCGATCACCAAGGCCAAAACCGAGGTTAATAAACTAAATATTGGTACAATATCATTTAACCCTTCCATGAATGGCCTTCTTACCGGCTCTACATAAACAATATCATTTGGCTGGATCTCCAGATTGGCCTTTACCATTCCTTCTATGGTACTTAGGTCAATTACCTGCACCTGTGGATTGGATAGATCTCCTCGAATCAACCTGATATTGTTACCTATAGCGTCATTATTTACCCCTCCAGCCAAAGCAAGTACTTCCAGCAGGTTCATGCCTTCGTTGGTTAATGGGATCACCATGCCTTCGGTTGCTCCTAATACAATAACTCGTTTATTAAGGTATTTGGTTAGTACAAATGGATCCTTGTAGTAAACACTGTATTTTTCTTGAAGATTGGCATTCATCTCAGCTATGGTCATGCCCCCAAGATTTGCATTGCCGATAATTGGAAGATCAACTGTTCCGTCTGATTTGACGACATAGACCGGAAGAGGGGGCTCAATATTGTTGGTCTGGTTGTAATTGAGTGCATTATTTGGATCGATCAGCTCCTCACCTTTATTAGTAAAGACTTCAACCTGCAAGTGATCATTAGCGCGAACTATATAATTTTCCTCCACCTCAACCACTACCTTCGACAACTCCTCCATTTGTTCCTCATCAACGGAAAATAGAACATTCGCATGATAACTTTTGCATGAACCGACTGAGAGAAGGATCAGTGCAAACCCAAGGTACCTAATGAAATATTTATTCAATCCCAGCTATCTTTAATTTATTCAATACAAAGTAACAACAAATTACATTTTTTCCATTACCTCTTTTAAGGAAGGTAACTGTGCATCTTTCTCAGAAACAATTGGATTAAAAGCTCCCCAATTAATTGCCAAGTCCGGGTCGTTCCAAAGAATGCCTCTCTCACTTTCCTTGTGATAAAAATCAGTACACTTATAGACAAACAGCGTATTTTCCAAAGCAAGAAAACCATGAGCCATCCCACCGGGAACATATAGTATATTGTGTCTTTCAGCATCCAAAATACAACTGTAATGATTGCCAAAAGTAGGAGAGGACTTTCGTAAATCTACCACTACATCAAGAACTTTTCCAATAGTAACACTAACCAGTTTTCCCTGTTGATGAGGTGATTTTTGAAAATGCAACCCCCTTAAAACTCCTTTGAGGGAATAGGACAGATTATCCTGAACAAAAGTGCCTTGTACGCCGATGGATTGAAGCTTTTCCAATTGGAATGACTCCAAAAAGTATCCCCGTTGGTCCTGATGAATGACAGGCTCAATCTCCCAAAGATCCTGAATGCCCGTTTCAATAAATTGCATATTGGACAATTTTAAACTATGTTCTTGATGGTATTCAGATATTTTTCTACTACCCGGTCTTCAGTAAAATGCTCTAGTACTAACTGCCGTCCCGCTTTACCCATTTCTTCCAAATGTTCTGCACTTAATGTCTGTAATTGAGTCATTTTTTCTTTCAGGTCAAGAGCATTTCCCGACTTGCAAAGTAACCCGTTAATTTGATCTTTTACAACTTCTTTACATCCGGGAACATCGCTGGCAATAATGGGCTTCCCCATGGCTGCAGCCTCTAAAAGCGACCTGGATAGACCTTCGCGATAACTGGGTAATACCACAGCATGACAAGCGTTTATATACTTTCGTACATCCGCAGTTTCTCCTAAATATTGCACCAGTCCAGAGTTGATTTCTTGCAAGGGTATACCTCGCCGGTGATTTGGTTCAGGTGCCCCCAACAATTGACATTGTACTGGATGGCCTTCATTATGCAACATCTCCGCTGCCTTTAAATATTCTCTTACTCCTTTTTCTTCAATAAGCCTGGCCATCATTAAGAAAATAAATGGTTGGCGTGCCGGTGTTTCAATTCCAGACCCTGGTATCAAGGCATAATTGCTTTTGGCTAATAATTTTAACTGCTTGAATACATTCAGGTCGGATTGATTATGAAAAAATATAATTTGAGGATATTTAAAAGCTTTACTATATAAGTACCGGGCGATTCTTCCGGCTTTCCTGGAGGCGAGAAATACCGTGCCCAGACCACTTACTGTACTGATAGTGGGTATCCGGAGCCATCTTGCTACCAGTGTCCCATAAATATTGGGTTTGACGGTATAGTGTAGGATCACATCTGGGTTTATTTTCTTATAAAGCCCATGAATCCTTCGGGTTAAATCAAGGTCGAGCAATGGGTTACTGCCTGTGTTTTCCATAGGGACAGGATGATAAGAACACCCCAAAGCCAATAAACGAATGCTGTAATCATCTTTTGGAGCCAGGGCGTGTACTTCGTATCCCATTTTTTGGAGTGCCCTAACCAAGCCTGCCCGGAAGTTGTATATGTTCCATGAGGTGTTGGCAAAGACTATAACTTTCATGGATTTATTTTGCACCTGCAACACTATACCGTTACTTTACCTGATATTGTTTAAGAATACACTAATTTTAACCTGGATTATGCATTAGACTTCGTAGTGAGAGTATTAAATGGCTGTAAGATAGGCACTCGCACAGACTTTTTGCAACGGAATCATAGCACAGTTATGGTGAGTAGGGAAAATCGAGCAAGCGCCTAGATTGTCCCAACGGGACGCCTTTGGCGTAGTCAGTTAAGTCTCGTAATAGATTTCTAGTGCATAATCCGGGTTTAACTAACTAAACTAAAATAACCCAAAAATGGATATTGGAATGCGCCATTTACACGTCGCCGTGGTAGCGATGCTGTTATTTTTAATCTTGTACAAAACCATTTTACTAGTTGCCAACAAACATGAGTTATTGGATAAGGTACGAGCTAAGACCAAGATATTTGATATGATTCTAGGGGTGTTGGCGGTTGCTACAGGTATTTATCTGATAACCCTGAAGCCGGAGGTTGAGCCCTACCTTTGGATAAAAATATTGCTGGTTTTGATCGCTATCCCATTAGGTATTGTGGGATTGAAAAAACACAAAAAACCTTTGGCTATTTTGTCGACTGTCCTGATCATCTATGTATTTGGTATAGGAGAAACCCAGAGTTACAAATTTAAAAGAGACCCTGTGGAGATCGCCAGTGGTGAGCATGCCGGTCAGGAAATCTACCAAAAATTGTGTGTGGAGTGTCATGGTGAGGATGGCAAGAAGGGCCTGTTTAAGGCCCCCGATCTTACTACTACCCTTTTAGAGAAAGCAGAGATGAAGGAACGGATATTGCAGGGCAAGGGAATAATGAGGGCTTATAAAAATGAACTTGATAACCAGCAGGTAGAGTCCGTGATTGAATATATATCCAAGTTGCAATAAGCTTTGAAGAAACTACATGACACCTCCCGTAAAAAGGAGACTGCCGTATTGGTGGCGTTGATCAACCACAAACAGACTAAGGAACAGGTACGGGAATATTTGGATGAGTTGAAGTTTCTAGCCGCCACTCTTGGAGTTGAGGTAAAGCACAGTTTTACCCAAAAACTAGATAGACCGGATGTAAGGACCTTTGTAGGAAAGGGCAAATTGGAAGATATTAAAGCCCTGACTGAAGCAGAAGATATTGGAAAGGTGATCTTTGACGATGACCTTTCTCCATCGCAATTGCGCAATCTTGAAAAGATTTTAAACTGCCAAATTTACGACCGCAGTCTTTTAATACTAGATATCTTCCTTAAAAGGGCACAGACATCCAGGGCAAAAACACAGGTAGAATTGGCCAGATACCAGTATTTATTGCCTAGGCTGACCCGCATGTGGACCCACCTGGAAAGACAACGGGGTGGAACCGGCACCCGGGGTGGGGCAGGTGAAAAAGAGATTGAAACTGACCGTAGGATAATCCGTGATCAGATCAATGTTTTAAGGAAGAAACTTGATAAAATTGAGAAACAGCAAGCAACTCAAAGAAAATCCAGACAAAACATGATACGTGT
>QIMC01000315.1 GCA_003232185.1 Flammeovirgaceae bacterium
TAAAACCCATAACTGTAAATTGATAGGTAAGAGATACGTTTGATATCCGCCGGGAGGTAATTTCGGCAGCTCTTATGTGTGTGGCCTGTACATAGTTCCAAGTGGAAAGTATTGCCAGAGGTAATAGAAGAAGAAATTTAAAAATAATCCTCATTAAGACGCTTAAATTTTAATGATAATGGCCAAATACCAAAAATAGTTCTCTAGAATGCCGATTGCTCATAATTCTCAAATTTGCAGGAACTAAAAATACTGAATTATCTGCTATTTTTTAAGAACCTCTTTTGAGTCCAATAGTCAGTACCTTTAAATTTAATAAATAGTACTAACTATCTTTTAATAAATCTACCCCTATAGATGCCCTGAAGCGAGCTTAATTCTACAAAATAGAGCCCAGAAAGTAAATTTTCAACATTCCATTCCGTTACTTTAGAAGACGTTAAATTCACTAAAAGCGTTTGTTGGCCAAGAACATTGTAAATGATTAGTTGGCTGAATAGTTGATCGTTAGGAAATCTCCATTTTACTATGTGAGTTGCAGGATTCGGATATAACTGAAATATTTGTTTTTCAGGTATATCATTTATTCCTGTGATCACATCTGGGAAATCGCCAAATGACAAGACCCAGGTTTTATAGGTTACCGATGGATTCAATTCCGGATCAACCGGGTCATCGGTAATCTTCAGGTGCACATAATAAGGTCTGGCCCGTTCGTGTTCCGGAAGCGGGGTCCATTCGAAAGTGAGTAAAAGTGGCCCGTTGGTGAAGTCGCCAATTTCCGGGCTTACCTCCATAGGACTGTTTTCCAGGTCAAATACTTCTCCAAAATATTCCACTTTAATTGGCTCACCTTCAGGATCCTGAAAGGAAATGGTTTCCTTGATAGTTTCCGAACCCAACAATAACACCGCATCCGGGATCTGGAAATCGGGACGGCTAATTTCCTGTCCTGTTAAAATAATCTGCACGTCGCGGGTAACATGTCCGATCCTCCTCCATGACCCCTCTACTTTCCGCCACTCCTCTACCAGGAAAGCGACACTATATTCCGAAAATGGTCCGATGGAATTCTGGAGTAAATTCCCCGGAGCATCCCATACCAGGTCGCCGGTGAAGGGATTTATATTCCAGATAGCTGGGCCGTCACCAGATTCATTGGCAAAATTCCAATCGGTTGGTGATTGATAAAATTGAGGATCGTTAGGTAATTCATAGTTAGGTACCACTTGACCATGATCCTGTAGTGGGGTTAATAGCCGATAGACCAGGCTGTCACCATCAGGATCCCAAGCCCAGGGATTATGGGTAAAGGTCTTACCAATAAAAGCGTCATCGGCAGGAAAGGTAGTTAGTACCGGAGAATCATTCGGTCCAATCAATGGATCGATGACTAAAGAGGCTTCCAGATAAAATGGTATCTGTGTTGAATTGCCATTATTTATATTTACTATTTCATCATTTCGACTGGGTTCACGGTAACTCACCCGATAAAACCCTTGAGCGACGTAAGTATGAACTATGGTTATCCGGTACAGTTCAGTTTCGTTGTTTTGCCCCAGAAAGATCCCGGTGTTAAATGATGTAGCTTCAAGATTGATCTGCACTGCACTCCCATCTCCAAAATTTATAATCCCATCACCAAATTGAACCGGGGATCCCGTATCAGTAAAACCGGTCAAGGTGAATTCGTAGGTGAAATTATCATCAGAGATTCTCTTATAGGTAAGGTCTGCTCCGCGGATATGGGTTCCATAGGAAAAATTGTAACCAAGTATTAAAAATAATGTTAGGATAACGTGTTTACTCATTAATTATTGATTGGAGTTCAATATTCATTCTACTCTGAGCCACTAGTGGCTCAGAGTAGAATCCTTTTAAAATAGGACGTATACTTTTGCAATTTAGTTAACCGTGCGTAAATTTGCGGCACATCTCTTTTTATAAAATACAATCCCATGAGTTGGTTAACAGAAGCTTTAAAAAGCAGCTTAGGAAGAAAACTGATAATGTCATTTACCGGATTATTTTTGATCATTTTCCTGGTTGGACATATGCTTGGAAATATGCTATTGTTTCTAGAGGATGGGGGGCGGGCATTTAATGAATATGCTCGATTTATGACCAGTACCCCGGTCATACAGGCGCTGAGTATGGTTACCTATGCCAGTATAATAATTCACGCTGTTTATTCCATTATCATTACTTTAAAAAACAAAGGAGCCAGGCCAGTTGGTTATGCTGTAAATTCTGCTTCTGCCAATAGCCCATGGTCCTCCCGAAACATGGGATTGCTTGGAACCATCGTCTTTATTTTCCTGATAGTCCATTTTCGTTCTTTTTGGTATGAGATGAAATTCGGGAACATTCCGATGGTCAGCTATGAAGGTACTGGCGAATTTAAAGACCTTTACAGCATAGTGGGCCAGGCTTTCAGTCAATGGTGGTATGTGTTGCTCTATGTGGTATCCATGATTGGTCTGGCATTCCACCTTAATCATGGGTTTAAAAGTGCTTTCCAAACTCTGGGTTATACCCATAAAAAATATACCCCGCTGATTGAAGGAGCAGGACTGTGGTTCTCAATAATAGTACCGTTTCTTTTTGCTCTAATTCCTGTAGTAATGTTTATTAAAAGTTTGGGTTAACAATCTAAATGTCTATGAAATTCGATTCCAAAACTCCCGGTGGCCTTCTTGAAGACAAGTGGTCCAAGCATATCTTTGACATCAAACTGGTAAATCCCTCAAACAAGAGAAAATTTGAAATAATCGTAGTAGGCACAGGGTTAGCTGGCGCTTCTGCTGCAGCAACCTTAGCCGAACTAGGGTACAACATAAAAGCATTTTGTTTTCAAGACAGTCCTAGAAGAGCCCACAGCATAGCAGCTCAGGGTGGTATAAACGCTGCCAAGAACTATCAGAACGATGGCGACAGTGTATATAGATTATTCTATGATACCATCAAAGGAGGTGATTATCGATCCAGGGAAGCCAATGTCTATCGTTTAGCAGAAGTTAGTGAAAACATAATTGATCAATGTGTAGCCCAAGGTGTGCCTTTTGCCAGAGAATACGGGGGGCTGTTGAGGTAAGCAGGACTTTTTATGCCCGGGGACAAACAGGTCAACAATTGCTCTTGGGTGCCTACAGTGCTTTGAGCAGGCAAGTGGCCAATGGTAAAGTTCAAATGTTCCCCAGAACGGAAATGCTGGACCTGGTAATAGTTGATGGTCATGCCAGGGGCATTATAACCCGTAATCTAATTACCGGAAAAATTGAATCTCACAGCGCTCATGCGGTAGTATTGGCCACCGGCGGATATGGTAACGTCTTTTATCTTTCTACCAATGCAATGGGCTCAAATGCCACGGCAGCGTGGAGGGCTCACAAAAAAGGAGCATTATTTGCCAACCCCTGTTTTACTCAGATCCATCCTACCTGTATCCCGGTAAGTGGGGATCATCAATCCAAGTTGACTTTGATGTCCGAATCACTCAGAAATGATGGCAGGGTGTGGGTACCTAAAGGCAAAGGGGATAATCGCAAGCCAGGAGATATCCCGGAAAATGAAAGGGATTACTACCTCGAACGTCGCT
>QIMC01000317.1 GCA_003232185.1 Flammeovirgaceae bacterium
AAATATTACTGACCAATAAATCACTGTTGTTAAAGCAACAAATTAATGAATTGCCCAATTTGCAGTTTATCAGTGTAATGGCTACCGGTTACAATGTCGTTGATGTAGCATCTGCCAAAGAAAGAGGAATCAAGGTTAGTAATGTAGTCGGATACAGCTCAGATTCAGTGGCACAACATGCCATGGCATTATTACTCGAGTTGGCAAACAACGTGGGAATACATGCCGCTGATGTGGCCCGGAGCGGCTGGGGTGATTCACCGGATTGGTGTTATTGGATAAAGCCTTTGATTGAACTTGCCGGCAAAAAACTGGGAATTATAGGGTATGGTTCTATAGGTAAAAGAACCGGTCAAATTGCCAGGGCATTTGGAATGGACCTACTGGTTAGTCATCCCCGATTAAAGGAAAGTACCAAACAGTATCATCTGGTATCACTGGATAAATTATTTGCCCGCAGTGATTTTATTAGTCTTCATGTGCCGCTTAATGCCGATACCCTGGAAATAGTGAACCGGGATAGGTTACAGCAAATGAAAGAGGGTGCCTTTTTAGTTAATACCGCTCGAGGGCCATTGATAAACGAACCTGACCTCAAATGGGCGCTTGAAAATAAAGTGATTGCCGGTGCTGCATTGGATGTTTTGAGTAGTGAGCCTCCTGTGGTTGATCACCCCTTAATTGGCGTCACCAATTGCATCATCACCCCTCATCAAGCCTGGGCCAGTTTCGAATCCCGAAGCCGTCTGATGGAAGAAAGCATTAAGAATGTAGTTGCGTTCTTGAATGGAGCGCAGAGGAATTCAGTAATTGGATGATACACCATTTGAGGGAAAACATATTGGCGCATTTGATAGCCTCAAACCACTGTGGTACATTTTACTTCTCATTCATTAACTGATGTTTTATAAGTTGAAAGTATAGGCTGAAATGGTGGGCTGGGTTATCAGCCAGGAGTTTGAGCCCTGAAGCTTAAAAATTAAGGGAAAGGAGTATAAATTCAGTTTTGCTCAACTGGCTCAAGCAAGTACTTTATCAATTCATCTAACAATTACCGGGTTACCTGCTGGCCTTTCTTCATATTCAGGACAGTCCAACCGGATATCTGCGGTTAGCAATTCTTTATCCATAAAATTGCAATAATTGCCATTTTCAGATTCATCATAGAATTTACAACCAAAACAAGTTCGTTGAATAGTTAGGATTCCATTTTTATTCAACTGATAAATTAATTTGGTTAAAGTTTCAAATACGTTTTCTAATTCTGAATCCTCAAAAGCTACTAACTGAGCTTCTATTGGTTTTGCGAAATTTTCAATCTCAGAAACTGATTTTTTACCCAAGCTGGACAAGAGAATAGCATAACTTCGACTATCTGTTGAAGAATAGTCTTTGACAATATATTTCTTTTCAAACAACACCCGAATAGCGTCACTTACAGTTGGTTTGGTAATATTAAACTCCCTGGCTAAATGACTGACATTGCAAAGTTCGGCTTTGTGATAAGCCACAAAAATCAGTAGTTGAATTTGAATTGGGCTTAACCCAATCACTTTGGCGTGTTCCCACAGCAAACTTTTGAAAACTTCAGATATACGTTCTAAACCAACAACAATCTTACTTGTTATGCTTTCCTGTTGCGAATTGATATTGAAAACACTTTGTCCCATGAGATAAAAATACCTGCCGAATATTTAATTCAGCAGGTAATGTTAGCAATCCTAATTAAGGAAATCAATTATTCATTAAGATTTCCATTTTAATAGTAGCTTATTTGCTTACAACATATGGGAGCGAGAGGTCACCACTTGCTACACTATAAACCATATAAACACCCAACATGGGTTTGTCTTCCATTTCAGTATTTACCTGCATATAGCAAGCAACACCATCATACTTAAAGTCAATTTGATTATTTATGCGGTAATCAGGAACAACAACTGTAATTGTGTTTTCTTTGGTACTGACCTGAAACCCTGGGGAGTCCATATACATTGGCATTCCAGGATTTGTCGGTGGTAGTACCACTGATGCATCGTTTGCATCAAATTGCTTAACCGCTAAGTTACCCCCAACTCTTTTGTCTTCGGTTAAAATTACCCAATGAGGATGCCAAATTATTCCATCATTACCATAGTTTTTATCACTGTTTTCATCCCAAAGTGGTGTATCATCAAAATCTGGATGTGAAGTAAGCGCCAAAGCCACTATTCCATCTGTTTGGTTGAACCCAACATCAGTGGGCTTTAGTGTGGTTGGGAAAACATAGCCCAACACAGGAGCACCATTCATCTGACCTGCTGGTTTTGGTGTGGTTGCTCCTGCGCTTCCTGCAACTTCTATTTTCCAGATGGTACTTGATATAGAGGCATCATGCGACACGGATACCTTTCTAATTTTAAAATTTTCATTATTATAAATTTTGCACTGATCGCAAGCATATAATACTTGGTTTGCGAATATTGTTACTACGAGTATTGCTATTGCATTTTTCATTTTTCTAGATTTGTAAGTATAGGAGTCATATATAAATAGGACTCCTAACTTTTTACGATAAATTTTTTAAGCTTTTACATCTTCCATAGATGCTCCAAAATTAATGTGTAGTACGTTTCCATTTGGTGTCAACAATGCTGGAACAGATTTTACACCGGCTGTTTCAGCTTCAGCAATGCGAGATTTATCATCTGCAAAGTTTACCACTTCTACATCCGAAGGGTTAATAAGATTTAGAATGTCTTGTTCTGCGCTTACACATACGGGACATCCTGCATGATAAAAAATTGATTTATTCATTATTCTGTATTCAAATTGTGTCAGCAATATTGCCGATACAAATATAGTAAGGATTCCTAATTATCTATAATTAATTGACAATTCTTTATTTTACACCAGATACGTACCAATAAATGAGTGCTTTGAAGCTTACCGACACTGTTAAATAGTACCTTACTAATTGGATGTTACCATCAATCCATAATACACAATAATCGGTAAGTATCAGTACAGAGTATTCGGCAATTAAGAATACACAATAAATGGTAATAACGATTGCATAATGCAATGTAGTTGCGTTCTTAATGGGAGCTGGGAGCGTAGAGGAATTCAGTAATATGATAGTGAGCCTATTTCTATTGTACGGTCATTTCTATATATTCTTGATCAAGCTCTTTTGAATCTTTATACTTAATCCTTAATTCAGCCAGCTTTAATTCGAGTTCCTCTACTACACTAGAATAGGCAGGATCGTTATAAACATTTCTCATTTCCTGTGAATCCTTCAATCGATCATACAGTTCCCACTCGTCTATGTCATAATAGAAATGGGCCAACTTGTACTCTTTTGTAACAATACCATAGTGTCGCTTGACCATGTGGACTGCTGGGTATTCATAGTAATGATAGTAAACAGCGTCACGGTTCCATCGCGCTGTGTCACCTTTTAAAAGAGGGATCATTCAATTTGAGCTGCTTCCAAAAATGTTTGAGCAAAATCCAGGTTTTGAACCATTTCATCATTGGTAGTTCCCGGTGTGATCTCATTTGGCCAGCGAATCATCAATGGTGTTTTGAATGACTCATCATATATAAATCGCTTATCGAACCAACCATGTTCTCCAAGGTAAAACCCCTGATCTGAAGTATATATTATCATGGTATTTTCAGCCAATCCGCTTTCATCAAGATAATCTAACATCCTGCCTACATTGTCATCCACCGAAGAAATACAACCGAGATAATCTTGCATATAACGCTGATACTTCCACTTCATCTTTTGTTTATCATTCATGGTTGGCCAATTGGCCTTGAACCAAATATTGATAGAATCAATTACTGGATCATACAATGCTTTTTGTTGGTCATTAGCTCTCCCATAAGGCCCCGTAAATCCATCAATACCATTCCAATTCATTGGAGGCACATAGGGTTCCACCCCTCCCATTTCTTCAATTGTTTCAGGTCTTATCTTGGAGTCATGACCATATTTCATGTGCTGAAGTAAGTTCATTTC
>QIMC01000040.1 GCA_003232185.1 Flammeovirgaceae bacterium
TTCTCCTTACCTGAAGAAGTAGCCAATCTAGATGCACTGGAGGAGCTTCGATTGGGGAGTAACCCCGACCTTGACCTAAAACAGGTGTTCATAATATTGGTGCGAATGATTACGCTGATGCTAATACCTTGATTTTATAGCCGTTATTAATAAATCCGCATCATTCTTTTCCATTCTAGAAGCTATATCATCTGCGAGTTTATTGATTTTCTTTGAGTTAAAATCGTACAATTCTGTATGAATAGCAGAGGATAAATGCTCCAAATACGTTTTAGGAGCCGCCTTAACTCTGGAATAAAATGAATCCAATTCATCATATGTAACGTCGTCTTCAACCTTGACTTCAAGTATTCCCTTTTCCTTTTCACTAAATTCATCCGAATGCTTTAGAGAATTATTAACCTCCCTTAGTTGATTTACTTCCTTATATCCATCTAAAGTAGATGGTTGAATATTCTTGCTTTTTAGAAAACTATTCAATGGATCCCACTTAGAAAAACCTTTTTTGTCAGTATTTGGGAAAGATATTCGGATAAGTTGCTTAGAGTTAATTTCCAAAAATTTAAAAGCACAGATAATCTTCATCTCGATCAGTGCCCATATTTGTTCTTTGATATATTCAATATCAAGCAAGCCATCATAGCTATCAACTTGGTTATCGTGCTTTTTATTAAGCTCATCAATTTCCTTTTTTAGTCTTTCTATTTCCTTGTCTGCTAATGGTTCAAATGAATTTTTCAAACGACTAGCAAAGAAAACGTAGTACGCCTCATGCGCAGCTCTTGCCCTTGCACATTTGTTAAAATTAGATTCTTCCATATAGTTTCAATTATACGTATACAATATAATCCATGCAACCCAAATACGACACAGACATCCAGGTTACTTTCACCTCCAAAGGAAAGGAATTTACCGGTATCATCCGGGGAATTAAAGAAGGGCCCAAAGAACCTTTGTATATGATATGGGTAGGTAGGTAAGTAAGTGGGGATGGGTAAGGGAAGGGTTGATTATTGGGATAGCCTAAGAAAGGCGAGGTGAATCAATCTTAATGATTGTAATTAACTCTTCATTAATGCCGTGATTTGAAGCAAGCATACGTATAGCAGCGTCTTCAAGAGGCGTTTCGGTGTCAAATATTAAATCTTGATACTTGTTAATGGGAGTCGTTTCGTTTGGGTCCTTATATGAGTAGTGAACTTTGTATTTGTACATGGCTAATAGCTTTAGTGAGTCTATTAAATATACAATAATCTTAATTAAGAAAATGGCCTGAATCTTGAATAAGGAGGGCGGTTAGTTTAGGTGTAAGGGGATGGAATCCGCTTGAGAAGTTGAAAAATAACATTCTATGCAACCAAGGGCTTTATCAAAATGACATAATTGCAAATTATGGTACATATCTTGTAGTAATTTGAGATGAATGCATACCTTGCATAAAGTAGGAGGCAATATATGAAGGGCTTTAATTATAAAAAATCAGTTCAATCTTTATGTTTTCTTGCTAAAAAACATGGCGGTACTCTGAACAAGATGAAGGCCATCAAATTAGTATGGTTGGCCGACAGACTTCACCTGAGACGTTACGGGAGAACAATTACCGGTGATGTTTATTTTGCTATGTCATTCGGCCCAGTTGCCTCAACAACATTAGATTTAGTAAAACCAGATCCTTTTTTAAGCGAGGTTGAGAAAAGCTACAGCCAAGAATTCATAGGTGAATTCACCAAGCATCACTACTCTTTGGTTTCAAGCCCCGATCTTAACGTTTTCTCTAGAACAGACTTTGATTGCATCAATGAGATTAACGAGACATTTGGTGGACTAGATCAGTTTATGCTTTCTACGTTCTCTCACCAATTTCCAGAATGGAAAAAATACGAATCCTCTCTGAATTCCAGTTACACATCACGCTTCGAGATGGATTTGGATGATTTTTTCCTTAATGTTTATGAGCAGTCCCATTTATTCGAGGATTCTGAAGAAGACTTAAGGCTTTCTAAAGATATATTTCACGAAAACCAGCAAATAGAGAAAGTTCTTTAGTGAAGTTACCAGAAGAATTATTTTCGGATGGTATAGGTGAGAGAAAAGTATACTATTTCTCAACTCCACTAATAAACACTGGCGTTCCACACTATTTTATTTGTATTCGAAAAAGACCGGATGAAACACTGATACTAACTTGCTGCACATCCCAGTTTGATACTGTCAGGAGGTTTGTAGAAACCCGACAATTACCATATGAGACATTAGTTCATATTTCTCCTAAAGACGACCAAAATCCCTTTAGTAAGGAGACTTATGTAAACTGTAACAACTGCTACATATCTAGCATTTCAGATTTTATAATCAAGTATAGGACTGATGCTATCGAATTCTCAGGAGAAGTTTCTGAAATACACTATGAACAAGTATTGATTGGTATTCATGCAAGCCCCATGATAGCAGAAGAAATAAAAAACTTCTTGCCAAATCCTCTTGAGGACTAACCATTCGTGTAACCAGTCTACCTAGATCACCCTATCTTCCTCTAAACTCAAAGCGGTAGATACTCCACTCATTCGGTGAAGATTCACTTTCTCTCTGCTAAAATACAGCGCATACCATTGACTAATTGCATCGAAAACGGCACAAATATGTAAGTAAACTGTAAGTAGTCAAAATATCATAAAATAAAATAGGCCCCATAATCGGGGCCTAAGTTTTTAGTAACCAATATGTTACAGAATGCTCCTCCTCTTGGACTCGAACCAAGGACCTACTGATTAACAGTCAGCCGCTCTAACCAACTGAGCTAAGGAGGAGTGTAAGTTGCTAAAGCAACTTAAATTGCGAACGCCGAACGCCGATTATCGAACGCCGAACATAGAACACCGATTAACGAACGCCGAAGTGCAATATTAATCAATGCTATAAACACTTTTTAGGATCCTTCTGATCCGTTGAACAAATCATTCCACCAGTGGTATGATTTGGGATGCAATATTAGTGCTAGCCAAACAATTTTGCAACCATTTTAAATGGTATTTTGTATAAATTTAAGCAATTTCCTTCAGCTAAAATTA
>QIMC01000097.1 GCA_003232185.1 Flammeovirgaceae bacterium
ATTCGCCCACCCTTGACGGAAAAGAATGAGCTAGCTGGATTGCCTGGTGGCATACTCAAAGTCAATACCAAAAGATCAAAGCCAATTGGGGCAGCCCACGCTTCTGAGATTGAATATTGCATGGGCAATCTTCATTTGGTGGATACCTATGCATGGACCGAGGATGATTATAAAGTATCTGAAACCATGCATAACTTCTTTGCTAATTTTATTAAAACAGGGAATCCCAATGGAGAAAATGTTCCGGAATGGCCAGCCGCCAAACCCGATGATGCAAAGCCCGATATAATGATTATAGATGTAGAAAGTGGTGCCGAGAAAGCTTCAAAAGATGCGCGGTATGTGCTTCTGGACAAGGTGTTTAAAAATTGATATGAAAATGGGCTGCGTAAACTTATCTCGTGGACTTCTAAGGTCATCCTGAAGAAAAGTTCCACATCTATGGATTGGTGAACAATAATTAAGACAATATCCCGGGCAAGAGGAGGGTACGGGTGAGGATCCAAAAGACTCTGGTAACTGAGTCTGTCCATATGTAGCTATTTAACATTGTATCTGTCAATTCCTCTATAAATCCTTACATACTCTTTGAAAATATTGCCGATTTTGTTTCATTTCGAGCTTTTACTAAGAATAGTGCATACTCATTTTTTTCTTTTGCATGTCCTTTAAGAAGCCCTGTACATAATCAACTAAAATGTAGTCAATAAAAATTATGAAAAAACCAATATGGGGTAACCAGCCTAGACTGCTAATAATGAGATTAATTATTTTTGCCGGCATTCTTTTCATTGTTCTCAATTCTTGCGCACCCAAACTAAAATCAGTAATTAGCAATCCTCAAGAACCGTTAGCATCTGATGAATTTGTTTTAGTGCTTGGAGCCATGGATCCCTTTAGTAATGACGGAGTAAAAATTGGCACCATCAAAGCTTCAGATAACGGCTTTTCTACCAATTGTTCATATTTCGAAGTGCTAGAACGATTAAAAGTACTAGCACGAGAAAACGGGGCAAATATCATGAGGATAACTGATCACAAAACGCCAGGATTTAAAAGTACTTGTGATCGGATAACCGCTGACATCTTTCACGTTCCTGATTTCAGAAAACACGAACAAGAAATAATATGGTCACCAGATAGAACGCTAACCTGGAAAGATTTTAAAGGGAAGCCCAAAACCGTGTTTAATAATAATGTTGGGGCTCAATCCTATTGTGGTTTCGGGTTTCAATCCAATTTCATTACTGTTTTTTCAAAAGCTAAGATTATTGTGACAACAACATTTGACTGCAACTTATCATGGGTTCGAGAAGACCAGAAACACCGAATGGAATTATTGGAACATGAGCAATTTCATTTTAACCTTAGCGAGGTTTATGCAAGAAGACTAAGAAAACGGATTTCGGAAATAAAACTTAAATCGTCTAACATAAAGGAGGCGGAGATAATTTTCAAACAAGTTTATGCTGAGTATTTGGACCGACAAGAACTCTATGATTCTGAATCGAATCATGGTCTTAATAACGAAAAGCAAAATGAATGGCAATTCAGCATTGGAAATGAATTGGAAGGCCTTCAATTTTACACCAATTGATCCTAGTTATTTCTTTAAGTTGTTTTTGCTTTACTTTTGTTTTGGTTCTGTCAAACAAAAAAATCCCCTAGATCATTTTCCTACTAACACCATGAAGCTTCTACTTTGCTGTTTGAACTTTATTATACTATTTGTACTGGCAGAAACTTCCTTCTCCCAACAACCTAATATTGGAACAGTAAGTACATCTAAGGTTGAAAACAAAGATGCCGTACCCAATGGGCTTTATACATCACTCAGTGCAATGGTATATGAGCAACCTTTATTAAAGTTCAAGATCACCTATAAAAAAGCACCCGACCCGACTGATAGATGGGTAACGGTTTCCCAAATTAAGATTCGACCTAAACTAAAAAATGGCGAACAATTAATCTATGGCTTTTCAGATGGAATTGATTTTTATATCAACTCAAGGTTATATGATCCCGCAGGAATGTTGTTCAGGTTTTCTAAACTTTCATATAAGGGTAAGAAATACAGTATTTTCATGGCGGTTATAGGTTTTGCATTACCTCATCAAAAATACCTAGCAGCTCTGGACATGGAAAATGGTAAAATATATCCGATTACGAAAGCAACTGTAAGGGAACTAATAAGTTCGGATAAACAACTCTCAGTTGAGTTTGCAAACAACGCTAAAACCAAACAAGACTTTATCTCATACCTGATAAGGTATGACCGGAAATATTGAATCGGTCCTTCGATCGCTTAAGCCCAGATCAAAAGTGGTCATTCCCCTTGCAACATTTGTTGGCTAGTTATGCTTTCGCTGTTGTCAATAGTTGTACGGTTTGATACCAATAATAAAATGATAATTTGTCAGGTTGCCTTTTTAGTCTATTTAAGATGTTCCAGTCCGGATCTTCAATAGTAAGGTCTTTTATATCATGTCCTTCGTAATAGGCAATTGGTGAAAGATCGTTGACTAAAATCTTGGCAGCCAAATAGGCTATTCTGGCACTTGCCGGAACCGCATCATCAATCCTGAAATTACCTGCCATTAGTGGCCTGCTGCTGAACCAAACGATAACGAACTGCTAATTGTTACTCTTTTCAATAATTATAAGTTTGATACATCCACAAGAAATGTGATCTGGAAAGAAGCAAATTCTGCAGAATCAGCACAAGTTGAGAAACTTGGAGCATTGGGTGCCTTGATGAAATCAGTGGTTGAAAATTTAACTCAAGACAAGGAAATTGATCTGATATATTACCGGACTGAGGGTCGGAAATTTCGGTTTTGGCCACTTTGCTATTTAATAGCAAAATATCATGGCAAGGGCTTTACCATAATGTCCTTGTAATACACTTTACTGTCAGGATCATGCCCTTGCAGAGCAAACGTACCACTAGAAAGCAGGCGTTGGGCCATATTTTCAGGGCGTTGTACGTCATCTGGCTCAACATAATCCACTACTGTTTTGCCATTGATTTTAACAGTGATCTGTTTGCCATTTACGATTATGTGCT
>QIMC01000246.1 GCA_003232185.1 Flammeovirgaceae bacterium
TACCAGGGAAGTTCCTACTACAATGAAAATCTCTGCCTCTCTACTGAGTTTGATGGCGTGTTCCATTAACGGAACTTCCTCGCCAAACCAAACAATGTTCGGTCTAAGTTGTGAACCTTTCTCGCAACAGTCGCCCGGGTTTAACTCCCAGCCAGACATTGAATAAATAAGGGTCTCATCAACTGTACTTCTTGATTTGAATAATTCTCCATGTAAGTGAATTACTTTAGCAGACCCTGCTTTTTCATGAAGGTCATCAACGTTTTGGGTTATGATGGTTACATCATACCATTGTTCAAATGCTACTAGTATTTTATGACCTTTATTGGGAGAGGCTCCTATAGCAAATTTCCGACGTTGATTGTAGAAGTCCAGTACTAGTTCGGGATTATTGTTCCAACCTTGTGGCGATGCAACTTCCATCACGTCGTGTCCTTCCCACAACCCGTTGGAGTCTCTAAAAGTTGGTATTCCACTTTCAGAACTGATACCGGCTCCTGAAAGAACCACCAGTTTGGGTTTGGACATTACTTGCTTTTTCTAGAAAACCGGCCTTTTCGTTCCGGAGCTTTCTCGGCTAGTTCGAGACATTCTTCAAGTGTTAGCTCCTCCGGCACTTTGTCCTTAGGGATTTTTACATTTTTCTTTCCAGCTTTAATATATGGTCCGTATCGTCCCTTCAGGACCATAATTGAATCGTTTTCAGGAAATGTCTTAATATATTTTTCAGATTCCTGCTTCCTTTTCTCTAAAATTAATTCAATGGCACGCTCTTCGGTAATTGATAATGGGTCCTCTTCTTTGGGAATACTTGCGAATTTATTGTTGTGCTTGATGTATGGCCCAAATCTTCCAATGGCTGCAATCACTTCCAGATCTTCAAAAATTCCCACTTGTCGGGGCAGTTTAAATAACTCAAGTGCTTCTTCCAGGGTGACATTCTCAATCAATTGCCCTGATAAAAGGCTGGCGTATTTTGGCTTTTCTTCGCTTTCCTCACTGGGGTTTACCCCGATTTGAACGTAGGCTCCAAACTTTCCAAGTTTTGCATATATCGGTTTCCCTGTAACAGGATCCTCTCCAAGCGTTCTGGCCCCTCCAACATCTGCTCGCTCCAGGCTTTCAGTCTTTTCTACCTTTGAATGGAAATCACCATAGAATGATTCGATCATTTGATCCCAATCTTTTTTGCCACTGGCTATTTCATCAAACTCCTTTTCAACCTTGGCTGTAAAAGAATAGTCAACAATATTTTCAAAATGCTCGGTTAGAAAATCATTTACCACCATGGCAGTGTTGGTAGGAAAAAGCTTGTGCTTTTCGGTACCTGTGATCTCCGTGTTTTCTTTCTTATTTACCTGACCATTTTCCAGGGTAATCTCTAAATATACACGCTCTGTTCCGTCACGATTTTCTTTTACCACATACTCTCTTTTTTGAATAGTAGAGATGGTAGGTGCGTAAGTAGAGGGTCGCCCGATTCCCATTTCCTCCAGCTTCTTAACCAGGCTGGCTTCGGTGTATCGGGCAGGAGGCCGGCTAAAGCCGGCTCTTGATTTCATATTTTGCAACTGTAATTTCTGACCTACGGAAAGCGGAGGTAACACTCCTTTGGTAAAAGGGTTGTCACCATCATCATCTGTAGATTCCATGTAGACCTTAAGAAATCCATCAAAAGTGACAACTTCACCCTGGGCTGACAATGTTTGTGAAACCGTTGAAATATCTATTTGTGCTGTAGTTTTTTCTATGACAGCATCAGCCATTTGAGAAGCAATAGCTCTTTTCCAGATCAGTTCGTAAAGTCTTTGCTCATTTCGATTAGCCCCTAAGCTTTTTTCACCGAAGTTGGAGGGCCTTATAGCCTCATGCGCCTCCTGTGCATTTTGAGACTTTGTTTTATAGGATCTGTTCATCAGGTATTCCTGACCGTAATTGGCGGTAATTTCCGCACTTGCAACGCTTACTGCTTCCTGGCTAAGGTTTACAGAGTCCGTTCTCATATAAGTAATGTAACCGCTTTCATAAAGGCGTTGTGCAACCGTCATAGTCTGGGAAACGGAAAAACTTAGTTTTCGGCTTGCCTCCTGTTGCAAAGTAGAAGTAGTAAACGGAGGAGCTGGGGTACGCTTTCCTGGCTTAGTTTCCAATCCGCTGATAGAAAAGTCAGCCCCATTGCATTGATTGAGAAAGGCGGTGGCTTCCTCTTCCGTATCAAACCTTGGTCCAAGCTCAGCCTGAAGCAGTTGTCCATTTCCAAGATCGAATTTTGCAATTACTTTAAATGAGATTTTTGAGTTGAATTTTTCGATCTCTCTTTCACGTTCAACAATGAATCGTACGGCAACTGATTGAACACGTCCCGCTGACAAACCGGTCTTGATTTTTTTCCAGAGTATAGGGCTTAATTCAAATCCAACCAGTCTGTCCAATACCCTACGCGCTTGTTGTGCGTTGACCAGGTCCAGATCGATCCCTCTGGGATTTTGGATGGCATTTTGGATGGCATTTTTAGTGATTTCCCTGAATACAATTCGTCTGGTATTGGCATCATTTAGACCTAATGCTTCTTTTAAGTGCCAGGAAATAGCTTCTCCTTCACGGTCATCATCACTGGCCAGATAGACCAGTTCTGCTTTTTTTGCCAGACTTTTAAGATTTTTAATAACACTGACCTTGTCCTTGCTAATCTCATAGGTTGGCGTGAATCCGTTCTCCTTGTCAATTGCGTTATCTCCTTTGGGAAGGTCGCGAACATGACCATAACTGGAGGCAACTGTATAATCCTTTCCCAAGTACTTCTCTATGGTTTTAGCCTTAGCAGGCGATTCAACTATTACCAAATTTTTGGCCATCTTCTAAATTATTCTGGTTTCCAAAAAAGATCAAATATCCTTAATTTTTTTTAATATAAACAAATAGCAAAGGGTAATCATAGTAAATAATTACCTTGCTTTAACTACTTGCCCATTCTAATTATCAACTAATCAGTTTATGAAAAAGCTACTCCTGATACGACATGCCCAGGCAGAAAAATACAGTGAAAC
>QIMC01000272.1 GCA_003232185.1 Flammeovirgaceae bacterium
ACTTTATCGACTGCATTATGCCTGCCGATATCTTCGTGTAAAATTAAGGCTGACCCGCTTTTATCAAATATACATGCTGCGTGCAACCCACCGGTGTAGTTGAATGCCAACTGGTTTTCGCGTAGTGCTGCGGGCAGTAATTTGATGGTGTTGGAAGAAACAATTGGCCCTGGGCCATAATTTTGGTCTTTACACGACTCCAACAATGAATTTATGGAAGTTTTTCCACAGACACCACAACTGGAATTTATATAGAAATGTCTTAGATTTTGTTCTTTATCAAACGGAGTATGTACATGCAATTGCACCTTAATGGTATTACCCAAAAACTCTTGTTGCTGGCCCTGGCAGTGTCGAATGCTAACCACATCCTCTGGATGGGCAATTATTTGCTCCGAAGCTAAAAACCCAACCACCAACTCCTGGTCATTGCCGGGAGTCCTCATGGTAATGGCGAGTTTTTCAGACATTCTTTGATCCTGTGGGCCGTGTTCCACGATAATTTCTAAAGGCTCTTCAACCGCAATAAGATCGTTAGTGGTTTTAGTGTTTGCGATGGTTTGCTTAATCACCGAGAAGGATGTAACCGAAGCTTTATTCATGACTTTATTGTTGCCGTATTTTAAATATAATGACAAATGGCAAGAATCGTCAGATGTAAATAAAATAATACAGATGTAAACAAAATAATAGTAAACAACTGGTATTTTTAAGGCTTTATTGGGTAATTGCTTAATTATAATGCCACATTAATACCAATTTTTTAAATCATGAAAAATGTATTTTTAATAGTGGGTGGGATATTTTTCGTAACGGCCTGCTCAACTTCAAAATTCGATTATAATACCGCCTATAAGTTCAGTCACTACAAATACCAAAAATCTGAATTAGCTCCTTTGGAACCCCTGGCTAGTTTACAACCGGTGCAATCAATTGGTTCTCACATGCCATCGGATAAAGCGATAAAAGCTCTGGCTTCCTCTTCAGAGACTACAACTGCTTTCATGAAGCATTATAAGCAAGCCTCCAAACAGGAGAAGAAAGCCATCCGTCAGCAGGTTAAAGAAGACTACAAAAGCCTTCGAAAGGAAGTAAAGCAAGCGAGAAAAGACCTCGCTACCCAGGACATTCATTTTAACCAGAAGATGTACATTGGATTGGTAGTACTTGGGGCCGGCATCCTGGTAGCCATCCTGGCTTCAGGAGCAGTTGGAGCAGTTGCCATAATAGTCGGCATTGGATTAATTGCCTGGGGCTTTATTGAACAATCCTAGTTGATAATTAAGAATTAGAAATTAGAAATTAAGGATTACGGATCATTTCGTAATTCGTATTTGGTAATTCGTAATTGTTAATCATTAATTAACCTAAGGGCTTCCTGGTATTCGTCCGGATGATTAACATTGCTTAGATCCTTTGGGTCTGGTGCCTGCAACAGGTGTACATCTGAATTTATTAGTACTTTTCTCGGGCAGCTATAACCTTGACCTAAAAAATTCAATAGAACCGAATAACTTCTTGGTTCCCATATAGTTATCAACGGTTCTGGAAACTCATTATTCGGGCTTCGAAAAGCAGTAGCAATTTTTGAAGTATCTCGATTTTCAATTAAATATCGGATGGTATCTATTGATAAATAAGGCAGATCACAGGCAATAGCCAAATATGCACTGTCTGGATCCGCTCGAAAAGCGGTCAGTAGTGCCCCCATCGGACCAAGGTTATGGAAGGTGTCCGGCAACATATCCAATCCCTCATTGATCTCATCTACCTGATTGGGGCGACAGCTTATCAAGGCCGCTATTCCAAGTTCTTTTAGTTGATGGTATAAGTACTTTCTTTGGGTAATCCCATGATACTGTATGCTTCCTTTGTCCATTTTCATTCGGACACTTTTTCCTCCAGCCAACACTAGACCTTTGATTTTTGGTTTGCGGTGGTCTAACCACTTTTTAATAAAGTCAGCTATTGCTTCTTGCTGGTCCCAGGATAATATTGGTAAGTCCTTGGTATAGGGCTTGAGGTAATCCGGAATAGATACTCCCGGCTCCATGGTCACCACCAGTACCGCATTGGTTATTCTATCCAATTTTCGCTCCAGTGGCTTTTTTGGATCAACAACCAATATCTGTGCGGCTGCAGTAAAATGATTGCCATTGACCAGCACCAATGCACAGTGATTGAAATGAGGACGCACTTGAAACGTATTGAACTGGTCTAAATAATCGAACCGCCTGAAGCTAATTTTATCGGTGAAATTTAAAGACTGTGCGTGATCCGGCTCCGTGGCCTGATGATCGGCATCCACCACTCCAATTGACCCTACTTTATTCAAGGCAGTAGTCAGATAGCTTGAAAGTTGTTTGATGTTACCACATGGGGTCCCCATAATGGCCAACTCATGGCGGCCAAAACTTCCCAATTGCGGTCTATTTAAGTTAGCATGTTTTTTATGACCATTAGGCACTCCTGAAATCATTTTTACCTCCTGTTTTTTCGTATAACCTGATATCTTTTATCACAATGTGATGTGAAAACGCCTTACACATATCGTAAATAGTGAGTGCGGCTATTGAAGCTCCGGTTAGTGCTTCCATTTCTACACCAGTCTTTCCCTTTAAGCTTACAGTGCAGGTGATCTCCGCTTGGTTACCCTTGACTTCTATGGTAACCTGACAATTCTCCAATGGTAACGGATGACAGAGCGGAATCAAATCACTGGTGCGTTTTACTGCCATAATCCCAGCGGTGATGGCCGTTTGAAACACCGGACCCTTTTTGGTGTGTATCTCATCGGTGGTCAGGTGATCCATTATTTCTTCGTTTAATACCACTACACTTTTAGCCACAGCCCGTCGAGCAGTAATTTCCTTATCGCCAACATCAACCATGGTCGGATTGCCCTGGCTATCTACATGACTAAATCTCTTTTTGGTATCCATAGTAAGCGAAATTAATTCATTAATTTAGAGATTATTGCTGACTTTTTATAGACATGATCACAGTAGCTGAAGCTGAAAGATTAATAAACAACCAAA
>QIMC01000362.1 GCA_003232185.1 Flammeovirgaceae bacterium
GAATTAAAAGAACTCAATCATATTTTTTCGACTCAAGATGCATTGTTGGGTTTGACATCAATAGGGAAAAAAGTTGAATTTACTGGCACTTAATAATTATTTTAATATATTTATAAAATGAAATTGGATAAAATACGCATAACATCCTGCTATACGCATTACGTATAGTATCCGTTGGCAAGCATTAAAAAAATTCCTAAATTTGCAAAAAGAGATGTTTTTATATGAATTATCCACTAGAAAATCTTAAGGACACAGAATTTGAAAAACTTGTTGCATTAATTTGCGAACGAATTTTGGGGCTGGGAACTATTGTTTTTTCTAAAGGGAAAGATGCAAAGTTTGAAGGAAAAGCAAACAAATTCCCAAGTGAAAGAGAACCTTGGCTGAGGAATACTACAATCAGTTTAAGAGTAATACTATGAGTAAATATGACCTTAAATCGGGTGCCATGCCTGATGAAAAAACAGAAATTTCTATTGCAGTAAGCGTATGGAAGCCAATATTATGGAGACGAACAAATTGAGAAACAAAAACCTTATCAGGCTTTTCTCATTGACGGAAACTGAATCGTTTTGGGAACTTTGCCAAATGGAGAGCTTGCTTTATGTCTCAATTGATATTTAGAAAATATGGTCGCAGTTACCAGCTTAGGATTCAAGATGCACAGGATTTAGAAAAGATTCAAGTTCTTGATGAAGTCCACTGGGCATGTACGAGCATTACCACTGACAGTCTCAACTGCGATGATGCATTTATTTCATATGTAGATACCGATAAAAATGGTCGCATCCGGCCTGGTGAACTAAAAGCAGCACAGTCTTGGTTGTTTCGAATTCTTGCAGATCGGAGCCGTTTGGTCGAACGCAGCGATATTCTGCGGCTCAACGATATCGATATGCATCATGATGAAGGCCAAAATTTGCGAGCCGCGGCAGATGTCATCTTGAACAATCTTAACATACCCAATAAACAAGAAATCAGTCTGGATCAGGTTCGGAATGTACAAAGTATTATGGCGAGTTCAGCGAATAATGGTGATGGTATTATTCCCCCGGAGGCAACCCATGACCCCGATTTAGCGCAATTTATCGAGACCGTTATGGATATTGTTGGTTCTGCTTTGGATGCTTGCGGAAAGCCAGGAATTAGTGAAGAACAGCTAAAAGATTTTTTCGATGAAGCAGAAACATATCTTGCATGGAAAGCGAAAGGCGAAATTCCTAAGAAACAGGATACTACAGAAGTTATGCCTTGGGGAGCTGAAACGTCGCAAGCCTATGAACTTGTGGCAAGCCTAGATGGAAAGATTGAGCAATTCTTTACACAGTGTGCCATGGTCAAATTTGATGAACGAGCAGTTGTTCAAATGCAGTTTTTTCGTCAGAAGGAGCTTGAAGAAATCGATTTTACTGATAAATCAGTGATGGAAGATCGGCTTAAGGATTGGCCATTAGCATTACCTAATCCGGAAGGGATCCTTGATTTGGAGAGAATGATCAATCCCTTATATATGGATCGCCTACTTGTGCTTAAGGAAAATGTTCTAAGACGCGCCCTTGAAAGTCCCGTTAAATATCTGACTGAGAAAGAGTGGGGGAAAGTAAAAAGCATCTTTCTCGCATACCGCACATGGTTAGAAAGCAAACAGGAACTGAAAGTAGAAAAATTGGCAGTAGATCACCTGCGTAATTATCTTAACGGGTCATACAGAGAACGGGTAAGCGAGCTCATTGCAAAAGATTTAGCCGTTGCTGATGAATTAAACCAAATACATAATTTAGAAAAACTCATTCTTTACCAAAGATGGCTGATTGAGTTAGCCAACAATTTTGTGAGCTTTGAAAATCTTTATAATCCTAAAGATCGAGCCCTTTTTGAAATGGGAACGTTGATTATTGATGGAAGACAGATTAGTTTTACAATGAAAGTTCAGGATCGGCAAAGCCACAAAAAAATAAGCGAACGCAGTTATATGTATCTATTATATGTAGAAGTTACTGGGCGTCAGAGCAACGATATTAAGTTTGAAATTGTTGCTCCAGTGACTTCAGGTAGCGCTGATGGATTGCGAATAGGGAAGCGCGGAATCTTTTTTACCATTGACGACCGTGAGTGGGATGCAGAGATCATCGATATTGTGATTAACCCTATTAGTCCATGGGAGTCAGTCAAAGCGCCCTTCCAACAGTTTACTAATATGATAAAAAAACAAATAGATAAATTCACTAAATTACGCCAAGATAAGTTAGAGTCAACCCTTTCCACCCCCAGTGCGTCGGGCTTAGCGCGCGACCTTTTATTAGGCGGCGGCCTGGCTATTGCGGCTCTTGGATCAGCTTTTGCGTATATTACCAAGACTCTTTCGCAAGTGGACCCAGTTCCTATCCTGGTTGCACTCCTGGTTGCACTTTTGGGGCTAGTAGCTGTTGTTTTATTACCAGGCATTATTATAGGTTTTGTAAAGATACGTAAAAGGGACATGGGGCTACTTTTGGAAGCAATGGGTTGGGCGGTAAATATTCGCATGCGACTAAGTGTGAGTTTAGGACAACTATTCACGCGCATCCCACCTTTACCTAAGAGTGCACGTAAAGAGAAAAAGGACGCAGTGGTTAAGTTTGTAAGAGAGTTTAGCCATATTTCTTTCCGATTCAGGAAGAAAACTACAATCGTGTTGATCACTATTTTTATTGCATTTTTTCTGATATGGCTTCTGATGGGATTTCCTGGATTAAAGTCGTAATTTTAATATTTTTTGAATTGCGACTCCGACGTGCGTCCACCGCTCTTATGAACAAATGCTTCGACAGACAAATCTCTTCTCCTTTTATAATGTTAACCACCGATAAGTTGCATATTGTAGTTCAGCCACAGAATGACAAAGAAGTTTTTTATATTTAGGAATATGATGTGTCACACTGAAACTATGATACCTGTCAAATTGTTGCAGTGGGTCCTCGTTTCACTCGGCCGCTGAACTATAGCGTTATAATTCCGAAACTAAAAA
>QIMC01000269.1 GCA_003232185.1 Flammeovirgaceae bacterium
TATGCAAAGGAACATATTTGGATTTTCGTATATAAACCGGAGCATTTCTATAGCCAGCGAGATCGCTAGGTTTTAAAATACCGGCTACAACACTGGGCGCAAAAAGCGCACGATACCAGGCTCCATGGTCATCATCAACAACTTTATCAGCTTGCTGACCATTTAATATCTTTTCAATGCTATTTTTTACCAAATTGAATGCTTGCCAGTATCCCCTGGCTGCCAGCGCATCGCGATTGTCTTTATCTGCCTTATTTACCTCCGGATTCCAGTTCGCACTCCTTACTCGATCAATCAATTCCTCAGATACTTGATATCCTTCTATAGATAAAGAATGATAAGCATCGGTTCTATAAATATCTTCTACCTGCTTTATATATCCCTTTATATTTCCTGGTTGACCAGGTGGTTTCGGAAAATTTTCGAGAACCTTTGCTCGCATCTCTTGCCAAATTAATTTTATCCTCAGTACATATGGAGATGGTTCATTGGGAGGTAATTCAATTTTTAAAGAATCATCAAAAGGATCTGTTTCTCGGACATCATATCCGGCAGACTTCATTGTGCTAGTTATTTCATCAGCTATGCGTGCTTTACCTATATTTCTAAAAGCCCCAGATAATCTACCAGCTATTGTTGTATGTCCTCCATCTAGTAAGGGTTTAAGGATATCAGACGAATTTTTTATCATGCCTAGAACCGCTCTTGCATCTATCGGACTCTGTTTAAAAAATGTTTCCGAACAAGCAATTAGGGCATTGGGTAATTTTAATATCCGAATACCATTGTTTGTGGTGATTTGATTCCTCATGGGTATCTCTAACTTAGTATCAAAAATGGATGTCTGGTAAAGAAGTTCAGTTATATTATTATTTGCTTTTGGAGAGCGAACTAATAGCTGTCTAGGAACGGTCCAATTACCGCTAAGTATTGATATTGATTGTTCTGGGGAAACGCACCAGTCCTCTCCGAATCGTTGGTCTAAATAGTCCGCACAAAAATCCCAAAATGAAGTAATCCAAGGTGTGCTATCTCCAGGTTCATCGTCAGGCCGTGAGGGAACATACCACCCTTTAATGACCTCCTGGATAAATCCATTTTTAAGCAGACGCTCTCTATGAGTTCGAGTAAGCTCCTTGGCACGTATACTACTTTTACCTGTTTTGTGTTGAATATCTCTTAGAACTACAAGAGACTGTGCAAGTTTTTCTGAAGGGGTTGCCACATCAATAAAATTTAAACTTGTTTACAATATCCAAATTAAGTTTATCGTGTTGTATTATAATTAGTATATTAAGATGTACGTAATTTAGTATTTTATGTTGTGTCAAACCTAGTTTATTTTGTTTTAATTTGGGCTGGTGTTTTCTTACCAGCTCTGGCTCAAAACTGCTCTGACGGTCTTGGGGTGTTTCAATATCAAAGGTCCAACTGCACTCTTAATGGTCTTCTTTCCCCTGCCATATCAAGGCCCCTCATTTAGGATTTTCTTCAAAGCAAAAAAAATCCTTTCCAGGTAAATACTCGAATGATTAGATAGTATGATAATGCAGTCCTGTTTTTCCAGATCCCTATAAATATAGGTTTGAAATCCAACCCAACCACCAGCATGGAATACCACCGTTTGCCCCTTTGAGTTCTTATCAACAAACCATCCAAACCCGTATTCGGTTTCATCCCCATTGTTAAGCTTTCCTGGTGTAAATGCTTCTGTTCTACTTTCCCCAGAGATAAGCTCATTGGTGCATAGAATCCGGTCCCAATTGAAAAGATCTTCGAGAGTAGAATAAATCCCGCCGTCTCCTTGGGCTTTGTTTAGAAAGTGTGCGTCGGTAGAGATAAACCCGTTAACAGAATCCAGGCGAAAGCCATATACTCGTGAGGTCATATTTCCATCATGGCCAGGAACATAGTTGTAAACCGAAGTGTTCATCATACCTGCTGGAAGAAATACTTGCTCCCTAAGGTAATCTTCAAATGGCTTCCCAGAAACGCGCTGTACCAGGGTTGCCAATAGGACATATCCAGTATTACTGTATTCCCATTTCTCTCCGGGTTTAAACCTAATTGAGGGCTTCATTCTAACAAGCATGTCTATAATGTCCTGATTGCCAGAAATCAATCTTTCCGGATCATATGATTCTAAATCCGGTTTCCAATTTTCGTTCATCAAGCTAACATAATCAGGCAAACCAGAAGTGTGGTTTAATAGCTGTCTTATAGTTATTCCTGAATAAGGTATCTCAGGAATAAAATCTTTAATCTCTTGATCATAGTTTAGCAAACCTGATTCTTTCAATTTTATTATTCCCATTGCAGTGAATTGTTTACTCACGGAGGCTAGCCTGAATTTAGAATCTAACTGTAACGAGTCAATTGGGTTGATATTGCTTACACCAAAAGAACCTTGGTATGCAATAACTCCCCCTTCTGAAATTAGTACATTGCCATTGAAATATCCCTGGCTATGAATATTCTTTATAAACTCATGATACTTATTTGTGGCGTTAGCAACTTCCTCATTTTTCCCTGGGAAGAAAACAATTGTACTAGTTAGCAGCCAAAACCAGGAGAGAATCATAGAGACTGGGGAGTAAGTGGAATGGTGACGCACATCTCAAGAATTTTTCACTATTAGAAAGCTCAAGTGGAGATTCTATTCTATCTCCCGCATATGATTTGATTAACACAAAGCTACATGTAAACGACAGTTATTTTGCTTTAAACGACGGGTTGTTTTCGAAAGACTATCAAACCAAAAGCTTTGAAACTAACGGATATTATGCTTACGATGATTTCTATGAGTTTGCAATGAAAATTGGTGTTCTGGAAACCAGAGCCCTTAGAATACTTGAATTTTTTAGAGAAAATCATGAAATGACCCATATCTTATTGGAGAGATCTTTCCTAAATGATTCAACTAAGAAGGAATACGTAAATTGCCATTTGGATAGGCTCAAGGCATTAAATTATTCCTATTCTAAAAGAATTTAGGTTTATATACCCCT
>QIMC01000225.1 GCA_003232185.1 Flammeovirgaceae bacterium
GTTGATTATCAGCTATTGGCTTGCTACCACCATATCCCACCCCAGTTATCCGCTGCGCCTCAACTCCTCCGTTTACCAGATATTCTTTTACTACCCCTACCCGATCCTGCGATAATTTTAAGTTTTTGAATCGATCGCCTACATTATCTGTGTGCCCGGCCAGCTCAATGGATATTCCAGGATTCTCAATTAACATCCTGGTCAATTTATCCAATTCCGGATAACTGGTTGTCCTTAACTGAGCTTTGCTCCGATGAAAGAGCACATTATTCATTTTAATTAACTGCCCCTTCTCTATGGGTGTAAGCAACAAATCCCTTTCTATTTCCTGATAACTCACGACTTCCAGTAGATCCAAACGATCCTGTACCGAGTAATATCCTTGTTTCTCTGCAAAAAAGCTGTAGACCCGGCTTATTGGTAGAACTATCTCATAATAGCCGCTCTCAGGATTAGACCTGGCAATTCCAATTTCATTACCCTTGGTAAAATCATGATAGGTAATCCCTGTGGATAAAGGAGCATTGGTCTTACTATTCAGCACCTTGCCGTAAACCAGTACCACCGGCTCTGGTTTTACCGGGGTTGGCAACAAAATTCTGAATATATCATTCATTCCTAAGCCCTCTTCATTGCTTACATAATAGGCATAGTCACCGGCCGCTGATACACTGTAGTAGGCATCGGTGCCCGTTGAGTTTATAGGCTTTCCTAAATTAATAGGTTTGGACCATCGAGTCCAGCTTTCATCCAGTCGACGGGACATAAACACATCATTCCGGCCATAACCCGGATGCCCGTTTGAACTAAAATACAAGGTTTTCCCATCTGCTGCCAGAAATGGAGAAAGCTCTGTGCCTGAGGTATTGATGTCCTTTCCCAGGTTTTTTGGCGCAGACCAAATACTCTTGTCTTCGGCGAAACTTATGTATAAATCACGGCTGCCAAAAGTATCATCTCGATTTACCGCCAAAAGTATCACCTTGCCATCATTGGATAAGAAGTATTCATTATAGAAACTTTTGTTATAAAAGCTTCTCATTTTCACGTCTTCCGGAATAGACCATCCCTCGCTGGTTTTCCTACTAATTGAAAGGCCCATTCCTTTCTGATTACCCTTAGCAGTATAGGTATTCATCAGCAATAAAGTATTCCCATCAGGGCTAACAGAAAACACCGCATTGGGTCCTTGGTTGTTAATTGGTGGCTTTAGGTTTACAGATTGGGACCAACCATCAATACCAAGTTTCGAGTAATAGACATCCTGAAGGTCGCCTGCTCCCCCGGTATTGGCCGGGTCCCGCCTTCTGGAAAAGTAGATTTCTTTGCCATTTGGGGTGATTACAGGAGTCATTTCCTCATATTTAGTATTAATAGCCGCTCCTAAATGCTCCGGACCGGATTGATAGGCCAACTCGCTATCCAGGTGAATTGGCACTCTGGTTCCGTAAATGGAAAATTCATCTACCTGTACCGCACCAGTACTCCAAAGAGCCATCCCGAAGGCTTTGCCCATCACACCACTATATGTTTCCGTATATACTTGATGCTCATTAATCCAATAGTGAATCTTAGTGCCCTTCTTCTCCACTTTTAGCACATTGTAGTCCAGTTTTACCTTGCCTGGTTGTTGATTTACATCACAGGTGACCTGACCATCAACTACTTGACATATTGAGTATCTCCTTCCTTTGATAAGGAAATACCGGGCATTCTGGGGATCACTTCCACCCCAGGTAAGTCCATATTCACTTCCTGATTGCTGAGACTTGACCCGCAGGCTTACTGTATAATTTTCATTGATCATAAGTTGGTTGCAATAGTAGGTAATAACCTGTGGGTTTTGACCGGTGTACTTCCAATGGTATTTACCCCCTTTTATTTCTCCCTGACTAAATTGGTTATTGATTTCGCGAAACATAGTTTCGGGAATTTGCTCAAATGACTCCTGATAAAGCACTGTTTGCCCAAAGGTTGAGCAGCAAAAACTCATTAGGAATAAAAATACTGTGGCTGACTTACTCATGATCTATCACTGTAAATAACTAAAATTATTGTGAATTATTACAGGGTTTAACCTGATCTGCACCATAACCAGTGTAGGATTTATCAGTTTATTTTAACTTGCAGCTTTCCGTAGCTTGGAGCTACGGAATTATTTCATAGCAATAAACTACCAATAGCTGCTGGATTAACATATCAGCATCACACCGATGAAATATCCTCCAGCAATTCAAAAGCACGTCGGCTGACCAACTCATAAGCATTGTCAATGGCCTGTTCCATGGTAGTATCTGCTCTAACTAATGGACTAACTTTCCAGATGTCTAAAGACTCCAATTGTTGTGGATTCAGGTCCAGGGTACCACATATAACAGCCATTCTTTTTTGGTATCGAGTACAGAGGTCGTAAACTCCTTTCACTACTTTACCTTCAAGGGTCTGGTCATCGAATTTCCCTTCACCGGTAATTACCAGATCCGCCTCAGCTACTGCCTCAGCCAGCCCCACCATTTCTATTATCGCCTCTATGCCGCTTTGAATACTGATTGGATAAAAAGCTTTTATACCTGCTGCCACCCCGCCGGCGGCTCCCGCCCCTTCAAAGTCATTTACTGATATACCTCGTTGGGTCAAAACTACCTGAGCAAAATTCCTAAGTCCCAGATCCAGATATTCAACTGCCTTGGGGTCAGCACCCTTCTGTGGTGCATAAACATAAGCAGCACCCTTAGGTCCATAGAGGTGGTTTTTTACATCACAAACCAGGGTAAAATTTACCTCTGTGAATGGTATTCTAATCTGGGTCTCATCAAAGCCTGTCAGCTCTGCCAAACTGCTTCCGATAGGCTTTAACAACTGGTCCGTTGCCAATGATCTTATACCCAGCGCATGTAAAATACCTATTCCAGCATCATTGGTGGCACTTCCACCTACAAACAAATAGATTTGCGTTGCACCTCGTTGATAGGCATCATCAGTTGTCCGGTACCATAACTTGAAGTGAGCAAACAGTTCCGTTCCTCTGGCTTGAGCAAGTCCAGGCCGGATGCGGCTGCCATTTCCACATAGGCACAAGTTCCTGACAACCGATAGCTGGCACTTATCGGTCTGCCCAAAGGGTCGGATACTTCCAGGGTTACGGTTTTTAAGTCCAAAACCCGCTCAATAACTTCCAGAGATCCTTCTCCACCGTCGGCAAGGGGAATTTTATTTATGGACAAGTCTCCAGGATGTTGTTTAAGTCCTTTTTCAATGGCATTGCAGACTGCACTTGCAGATAAAGATCCTTTAAATTTATCGGGAGCGA
>QIMC01000149.1 GCA_003232185.1 Flammeovirgaceae bacterium
TCTATTCCTCTTACCATTGTTGAGGAACTATAAGCATTTACTACTTTGCCATTTTTGATTTCGGCTTCAATGCGCAAATGCCCTTCTATTCTGGTTATTGGATCTATTACTATTCTGTTTGCCATGATAAAATATTTTATTCTTTAATATCTTTTTCATTAACTTTTCCTTTTCTTGTACTAGACCTGAGGTCTTTTTTCTTAGCAATATTAGCCGCAAAAGCATGAACTGCCGTACCGCCAATAGCTGCGCCCAATACAATTTTTCCAATCGTATTCGCAGTAGATTCTATTCCTAAACCGGGAACATTTTCCACTCTCTTAGTGAATGGATCATTATCCCAGAAATGATTGTCGCTACAGCCGATACAAGGGTTTCCTGATTTAATGGGGAAACTCAGGCCATTGTTCCACTCCATCCATCCGCAGGCATTGTAAGTAATAGGGCCTCTGCATCCTAATTTATATAAACAATATCCCTTTCTTGCCTCCTCACTGTCAAAACTTTCAGCAAACAATCCTGCATCAAAATAGGCTCTTCTATAACAGGAATCGTGTACGCGCTTTCCATAAAATTGTTTTGGCCTTCCCATGGAGTCCAATGCCGGTAAAGTTCCGAAAGTAACATAATGCATCACAACACCTACCATCACTTCTGCAATTGGCGGACATCCGGGTACTTTGATAATCGGTTTATCTTTAATAAGAGTGCTTACCGGTACGGCTCTTGTAGGATTTGGTGCAGCTGCCTGAATACCACCCCACGCTGAACAATTACCAAAAGTGAGAATAGCAGCAGCGCCTGCAGCATCAGCTTTAAGTATTTCAATGGCCGTACGTCCTGCAATTGAACAATATACGCCACCATCTTTTGTGGGTACTGCTCCTTCAACCACTAAGACATACTTACCATAATTTTCTTTCATCGATTGCTGTTTGGCTTCCTCAGCCTGGAATCCGGAAGCAGCCATCAGTGTGTCAGTATAATCCAAAGATATCTTATCCAGAATTAAATCAGCAACCAACGGGTGGCTTGAACGGATAAACGATTCCGTACATCCCGTACATTCCTGGAAGTGATCCCATATTACCGGAATTCTTTTCTTAGTCTCCATTGCCTTTACAACCTGCCCCACCATGCTGGACTCTAACCCCATAAATGCAGTCATATAGGTAACAAATCTTAAGAAATCTCTTCGAGAATATCCTTTATTTCTAATATTCTCATAATAGGTTTCTTCTTTTTTTAGTGTTTTTTCCATAATGATGCTTATTTAAAATTATTATATGTTTATTCTAAGAAAGTTGAACTCATTTTAAGTATGACTTTCGTTGTTATTGTTAGTATGAAAAAACGTAAAACACAGCAATACAGATAAATAGAGGTTATTCATTTAACATTGTGCTTTCAAATATAAAAAAAAATTTTAAGAATGGAAAGTTTTTACAAAAAAAATTGTTTTATTACAAACAATTTATTAACATCGGCGCACAAAAATTACGGGTATGCCAATATTTGAAGCAGTTCTGTATTTTTATTAGTTTTGTACTAACTAATTTGAATATTATCCAATATCATTTCGATATATAAGCAACATGCACGAACTATCAATAGCCATGGGTATTGTGGATATAGCAAAAAAAGAGGCTGTCAGACATCAAATTTCCGAAATCGAACTTATTGAGCTTGAAATCGGGACTTTATCCGGTGTTGAAATAGAATCGCTTAATTTTGCCTGGCCTTTGGCAGTAAGCGGAACTGTTTTGGAGCATGCTGAAAAAAAAATTAATATTATTAAAGGTAAAGCGAGATGTTTAGACTGCGGTTATGATTTTGACCTAAAAAATATTTTTGATCCGTGTCCTGAATGCAAAAGCCATTTCAAGGATATTTATCATGGAAAAGAATTAAGAGTTAAAGCTATTGTAGTAAATTAAATACATACGAATATGTGTACAACTTGCGGGTGCGGTGTAACAGAAGACATTAGCATTCAAAAACCCGGAGAAGTGGAAGCTCCGGCCAGGGAGATACCTGTTGGCCATCATGCGGGGCATGAACATCATGAACATGAACATCACCACCACCATCATCATGAAAAAACCATCCTGGAAGTTGAACAGGATATTTTGCAAGCCAACCAATTGCTTGCCGAAAGAAATCGCGGCTACTTCCTGGGAAAGAACATTTTTGCCATCAACCTGGTAAGCTCACCGGGATCGGGAAAAACCACCTTGCTTGAAAAGACTTTAACCGATCTCAAAAGCAAAATCAATTTTTATGTTATTGAAGGTGATCAACAAACCATGAATGATGCAAATAGAATTGATGAATTACAAATTCCTGTTGTTCAAATCAATACCGGTACGGCTTGTCATTTAGACAGCAATATGGTTAGTAATGCCATATTGAAGCTCAATCCGGAACCCAATGCTGTTGTCATGATTGAGAATGTGGGCAATCTGGTTTGTCCTGCTGCGTTTGACCTGGGAGAAAATGTCAGAGTAGTTATTATCAGCACGACGGAAGGAGATGACAAACCCATTAAATATCCCGATATGTTTTTTGGCTCACAGGTTTGTATTATCAACAAAATCGATTTGCTGCCTTACGTGAACTTTGATGTTGAAAAAGCCAAAGAATTCGCCCGGCAGGTAAACCCAAACATTGAATTTTTTGAGATTTCATCTACTACAGGTGAAGGAACAAATAAATGGTATGAATGGTTAACAAATAAAATTAAATAATTATGTGTTTAGCAATTCCCGGAAAAATTATTCAGATAGACTCGGACATAGACGATATATTCCGTGTGGCCAAAGTGTCATTCAACGGTATTGTTAAACAGGTAAACCTCGCCATGGTGCCAGAAGCTAAAACCGGAAGCTATGTATTGGTTCATGTAGGCAGCGCCATAAGTATTGTGGATGAAGCAGAGGCCAAAACGACTATGGATATCCTCCTCATGCAGATGGGAGATTTAAACGAACTGGATGTGGCGGGGTAATCTTCCTGACAATACAAAATCAATCCGGTAAATAGGGGAATAACCCCTGTATCGTTGATGGGCAAAGCAGAAAGAACACAACCTAAAAATTATGAAAATGAGGCTCTTTTCCCGAATGTCGATGCCATAAACCGGCTTTTACCAATTTGCCTTTATCGTTGGCAAAGTCGTTTATGTCGCCATCATAAATAATTTCGT
>QIMC01000259.1 GCA_003232185.1 Flammeovirgaceae bacterium
TTTATGGAGGCAATAAATGCCGGAACAAAAGAAGCCTTTCAGGTAACTATTTTTAACATCAGGGGATTGGGGAAAGTAATTAGAGGGGAAGTTAGTCGGAAGTCTGTCAAAAGTGTTATTGGCATAGCTGAATATTTTGGCGGTACCTGGGATTGGAGGAATTTTTGGTTCTTGACAGGGATGTTATCCATGTGGCTGGCTTTCTTAAACTTTCTGCCAATTCCAGCGCTGGATGGCGGCCATGTGATGTTTCTTAGTTATGAGATAATTTCGGGTAGAAAACCTTCTGATAAAGTTTTGGAAGGAGCTCAAAAGTTCGGGATGGCTTTCTTGTTGGTATTAATGGTTTTCCTTCTTGGTAACGACATTGTGAATGCTATTTTTGACTAGTGTCCTGTCAAGTGTAATGTGTCGGACCCCCGTAGCACTGGTCGTAGGTTTAGCAAAGCGGTCCTAGGACCTAGTACTGCATTAACTAAAAAAAATAGGTTGTAGCGAATGCTACAACCAGTGCATATCGACTGGTCGTAGGTTTAGCAAAGCGATCCTAGGACCTAGTACTGCATTAACTAAAAATAATCGGTCGTAGCGAATGCTACAACCAGTGCATAATGACTGGTCGTAGGTTTAGCAAAGCGGTCCTAGGACCTAGTACTGCATTAACTAAAAAAAATAGGTCGTAGCGAATGCTACAACCAGTGCATAGTGACTGGTCGTAGGTTTAGCAAAGCGGTTCTAGAACCTAGTACTGCAAAAACTAAAAATAATCGGTCGTAGCGAATGCTACAACCAGTGCATATCGACTAGTTTTCTGAACCTTCACGAAATATCTCAAATTCTACCCGACGATTAAGTTTTTTGTCAGCATCTGTTAGCTCTTCCACAATCGGGCGGGTATTACCGTATCCTATGGCACTTACACGGCCTTCATCTATGTTGCCGAATTGAATAATGTAATTTCTTATAGCTGCTGCACGTTGCTGTGACAACACGGTATTAAGTTCTGAGCTGCCATCAGAATCGGTATGCCCGGATATATTTACCTCGAAATCCGGATTATCCAATAGGAAATCAATGATCTTGTCCAAGTCACCATACATTTCCGGGAGAATGACAGCTTTCCCATTTTCGAACTCGATTGACTCGAATTTAAGTTTACTGGTCAGGGGTTCTACTGTTCGGTGGATCTCAGTATTTCCATCCAGATAGAAAATTTCTTCGATCCGGAAATAGTCGTCACCCTGAATAACCAATAGGTAGTTATTATTGTTTATCAAATCGAATTGAAATGTACCATCAGGCCGTAGGAATTTAGGTGCTACTTCAATTCCATTATCAAGATCGATGATGGATACAATACCACTAAGTGGCAAGCCAGTTAATGAATCCAACAGGCTGCCTAGAAAGCTGGTGGTAGCTTCCGGCTGAGCACCCATAGGTAACGGAAACGAAAACAAATCCAGGTTTTCAATGTTTTTGGTGGTTGATGATGCGTAGTACAGGTTTTTGGATGCTGAATCAATAGTAAAATAAAATTCATCACCGGCACCGTTAACCAGAGGCCCGACATTTTTGGGTTCCTGCCATTGCTTCCCTGACCAAACCGATTTATATATATCAAAGGATCCAAAATTCAATAGTTGACCATTGCTGGTAAAGTATAACACCCTGTGTTTTGGATGATAGAAAGGACTTACTTCATTTCCTCTGGTATTGATTAGCGGTCCAACATTTTGAGCCGGAGCCCAATTTCCATATTTATCCTTATAGGTAAAATAAATGTCTGACATGCCAAACCCGCCAATTCTGTCGGAGGCAAAATACAGCGTGTCCTCTGTGTGTGATAAAGTAGGGTGTGAATCCCATGAAATACTGTTTACATTTACTCCTAAATTTCTAACATTTCCCCAGGTACTATCCTCCTTAATTTCAGCCATAAATAAATCACAGCTTCCCATTGAACCCGGTGCATGACACCGAGAAAAATAAATAGTGGTACCACCTTCGGTTATGCAGGCTGACCCTTCATTAAATTCAGTATTTATTGCTTCTAAGGCTTCTGCTTTGGACCAGATACCATCTGACCCACGGCTGATAAAAAGGTCTTCATTTTGGGTCTTTTTAGCGGCAATTACCTTTTCGTTTCTTTTGGAGGTAAAGATTAATAGGTTGTTGTTTTGATTTAGTGTTGGCCCATAATCTGCTTTGTCTGAATTAATGGCATTGCCCATGTTCAGTAATACCCCCCTTGGCGGTTGCAAAGTATCAACTTCTTTTCGGTATTCAACCAGTTCGTAATAGTAGTCCAGTGGTACGTAGTAATCGATTTTATTTTGACTCAGGCTATCGTGATAAAGTTCCACCTTTTCAATATTGATGTCTTCCCGGTGGTGTTTAAGTACTAGCTTATAAAGACGAATTGCTTCTTCTTGTGAACCATAGAGTTCTGTCAATTTGGCCAGCCTCCAAAGAAGAATTGTCTCTTTATAAAAATTCTCTATTCCAAAATTATTGACATAAGGCCTCAATACCTCATAGAGCTCCTCCCATTGCTGCCTGCTTTCATACTTTTGAATCCGATCACGATCTCGTTTATTATAATAGTACTTGATCTTGTTTAAATTAGGGAAATCCTTAATTATAGTGGCTTTAGGGTCGTTTTTCTTTAGTACTTTGGAAAAATTGAGGAATTTTTTCTTTTCTGGTTTCTGGGCAAACAGCTGACTGGATGCGAAATAAAACAGCATCAAAAAAGACAACAGAAATATTCTGAACACTAAGTATAGCACCGACCTTCTATCCAAGGAACCGCAATAATGAGAATATATATTTATATTTTGGCATAGCTCTTGCAAAATACCTACTGGAGTATTAACGAAGAGCAAATTAAGAAAATTATGTCATAATGGCATAGAGGAAGTTTCATGAATAATACTGATCAATTTTTAATAATACTTGGTGAACTAGATGAGGTAGATAATGATGGTCTCATACAGATCATTGATACAGAAATCGAGGGAGATGTGCCGTTGACCAATTTCCCAGATACGTTACCCATATTACCAATAAGGAATACTGTACTGTTCCCCGGGGTAGTATTGCCGATTACCGTAGGGCGGCAAAAGTCAATTCAGCTGGTAAAGAAAGCCTATCGTGGGGACAGAATCATAGGGGTGATCGCTCAAAAAAACAACAAGGTAGAAGAGCCTGAAGTCGATGATATCTATCAGATTGGGACTGTGGCCAAGATCATTAAAATGATCGTTTTACCAGATGGAAATACCACCATAATAATCCAGGGAAAGAACCGATTCAAAATAAAATCCTTTATCAAAACGAAACCGTATTTTACCGCTAAAGTAGCGTATGTTAAGGAGCAATTTCTGATTAAGCACCGAAAGGAAACTACTGCGATAGTACAGTCTTTGAAGGATGCTGCCACTAAAGTTCTTAAACTCAATCCGGAAATACCACCGGAGGCACAAGTTGCACTGGACAACATTGAGAGCCACACCTTCCTGACTCATTTTCTTTCATCGAATATAAACGCTGAAGTAGCGGATAAGCAACAATTATTGGAAATTGATGACGGCATGGACCGGGCTACCTTACTACTTGAGCACATGCTTAAGGATATCCAGATGCTGGAATTGAAAAGGGAAATCCATAATAAAGTGCATTCTGATATTGATCAACAGCAGCGGGATTTCTATTTGCTCCAGGATGAATTGGGTCACGAAGGTGTCGATCAGGAAATAGAAGTACTAAGGGAAAGAGGTGATAAGAAGAATTGGTCAGAAGAAATTAGCACGCACTTCAATAAGGAGTTGGACAAAATTCTACGTTTAAATCCTGCCTCAGCGGAGTATCCCGTTTCATTTGGTTATGTGGAGTTATTCGTTGATCTACCCTGGAATGAGTTCACTACTGATAGTTTTGACCTCAATAAATCCAGAAAGATCTTAGATCGTGATCACTATGGCCTGGATAAAGTAAAGGACCGCATAATTGAATACCTGGCGGTATTAAAATTGAAGCAGGATATGAAGGGACCAATTTTGTGCCTTTACGGACCTCCTGGGGTTGGAAAAACTTCTCTTGGGAAAAGTATTGCGGAAGCATTAAATCGTAAATATATCCGCATGTCCCTGGGTGGAGTTC
>QIMC01000131.1 GCA_003232185.1 Flammeovirgaceae bacterium
GGTATAGATGCAATGCATCAGGAGGGAATTACCGGCAAGAATATGTTAATTGCTGTCTTTGACGGAGGGTTTATAGGAGTAGATAACACCCAGCCATTTGAACACATTATCGCCAATAATCAATTAATTACCACCTATGATTTTGTGGGCAACTCTTCAAACGTATTTCGATATGATGACCATGGCACCAAAGTGTTGTCTGTAATAGGGGCTAACAACCAGGGTATATTCACAGGCAGCGCTTTTGAAGCCAATTATATGTTATGCATAACTGAGGATGTTTCCAGTGAGTACCGGGTCGAGGAGTATAATTGGTTGTTTGCCGCAGAAATGGCAGATAGTTCAGGAGTGGACATCATCAATACTTCTCTGGGTTACAATTTATTCGACGACCCTATTATGAATTACCGGAAAGAAGATCTTGATGGATCTACTCCCCTAATTTCAATTGCTGCATCTATTGCCGCAACCAAGGGAATGGTTTTAACTATTAGTGCCGGAAATAGCGGCAACTCCAGTTGGCAAACCATTACCCCACCTGCAGATGCATTGGATGTACTGGTGGTGGGGGCAATCCGCGATGACTCATCTAAAGCAATTTTCAGCTCTACAGGTCCCAGTGCTGACGGACGAATAAAACCTGATATAGTAGCGTTGGGGGTTAGTACTGCAGTTATTAACAGAAATGGAAATACGGTATTCAACAATGGAACCTCGTTTTCAGCACCTCAAATTGCTGGTTTAGCTGCAGGGGTTTGGCAACAGAATCCCGAATACAACTATTTACAGGTAATCGAATCGATAAAAAACAGTGGGCATACGGCACAAAATCCAAACAACCAAATTGGCCATGGAATACCTAATTACCTTAAAACTAAAAGCCTGGTGCTTTCAATAGATGACCCAGTTGCAAAAAATTCGCTGCGGCTATTTCCGAACCCATTTGAGGATAGACTTTCAATGATAAGTGAAATGCCAATATCAAAAGCAACTTTGTTTATATACAATGTTTTTGGTCAGAAAATCCATGAGCAACATTTATCCAATATACCGGGCTTATCAGAAGTTTCTCTTAGCCTGCCACCCATATCTCCCGGAGTTTATCTGGTTACTGTTATATCCATTAGAGACTCCAGTACTTTTCGATTATTAAGAAAGTAGCTGCCAACTACTTATTGAATAAATCAAGAACTTGAGGGCTTATCATTTTTGTTTATAATGTTATATTTGTGGCATGACACCTATCATCGCCCCATCGTTACTGGCCGCCGATTTTGCAAACCTGCAAAGAGATATTGAGTTAATAAACCGAAGTGATGCGGATTGGTTTCACCTGGATATCATGGATGGACAATTCGTGCCAAATATTTCTTTCGGAATACCTGTTTGTCAGGCAATTGCCAAACATGCCCGAAAGCCCATGGATATTCACTTAATGATTGAAACGCCTGAATTGTATCTACAGGCATTCCATGCATGTGGTGCCTATTCTATCAGTGTTCACTACGAGGCCTGCACTCATCTCCATAAGGTAGTTAATCAAATAAAAGACCTGGGTTGTAAAGCAGGTGTAGCACTTAATCCTCATACTCCGGTCCATCTGTTGGCTGATATAATTTCTGATCTGGATCTGGTTTGCCTGATGTCTGTGAACCCCGGTTTTGGTGGGCAGAAATTTATAAGCAGAACTTTCCAAAAAGTGGAACAACTGAAAGAAATGATACAGCGTGCAGGCAGCTCCACCTTAATTGAAATAGATGGTGGGGTTAACAGTAACAATGCACTGTCTTTGCTTAATGCCGGAGCAGATGTATTGGTTGTCGGAAGTTTTGTATTTAAATCCGAAGATCCTGTAAATACCATAAGTGACCTCAAGAAGGTTCCGGCTTGAAAATATTTTTTAACTCCTGTGCTTGGTTAATTATATGCTGCTGTGTTGGTACAGCCTATGGGCAAACTGCTTTTATTAGTGGCAAAATCACTGATGAAAATCAAATTGGAATAGCCGGGGTAAATGTGGTGTCAAATACAGGGTCAGGTACTTCTACAGACTCTTTAGGACGATTCTCTTTAGTAACGGTTCCGGACTCTGCCATAGTACTGGTGATATCTCATATCAGTTATCAAACCCTGGTTCGCAAAATCTCAATCGCCTCGTCTGAAAACCTGTTATTAAACTTAAGCATGGTACCTAAATCTACTGTGCTTAATGAAGTCGAAATTAAGGAACGCAGAACTTCAAGAGACTTTGTTCCTAGTGTAACTACTATAAATCCGGAGTCTGCAATATTGCTTCCTTCTGCTTTTGGCGAATTTAACAAAGTATTGGCCACATTGCCGGGAGTGGTCAGCAACAATGAATTGTCTGCCACCTACTCAGTTCGCGGAGGGAATTTTGATGAGAATCTGGTTTATGTAAATGATATTCCAATTTACCGGCCATTTCTTATTCGAGCAGGGGAGCAGGAAGGCCTTAGTTTCATCAACCCACGTCTGGTAGAAAGCATTGAATTCTCATCTGGAGGTTGGGCACCAGAATATGGTGATAAGCTAAGTTCCAGTCTTAATATTGTTTATAAAAAACCCAGGCAATTTGGGGGAAGCGCAAGCATAAGTTTGCTTGGTGGCGATATACACCTGGAAGGAGCTTCAAAAAACCAGCGATTTACTTATTTGGCTGGGGTAAGACATAAAAGTTCACAATACTTACTCAACACTTTCGAAACAAAAGGGGAATACTTTCCAAAATTTACGGATATACAATCTTTTTTCACTTATAAGCTGGATCGTAAAGGACGAACTGAACTCTCACTTTTGCTGGGTTATGCAAATAATCGTTATCTGGTTGAGCCTGAAACCAGGGAAACCAAATTCGGGACCTTTAATGAAAGTTTTAAATTTATTGTGGGGTTCGATGGGCAGGACTTATTGAAATACCAGACCTTCGACTAGATCATAAATTTAGTGATCGCGTCACCACCAGTTTTATCGCTTCCGGATTTTATACTCAGGAAAGAGAATACTTTGAAGTGGAGGGCGCCTATCGACTTTGTGATGTAGACAACAACCCAGGTAGTGGAGGATTTAATGAATGCGCAGTGATCAGAGGCCTTGGGTCAAACTATAGATCAGGCCGTAACCTATTGGATGCAAAAA
>QIMC01000125.1 GCA_003232185.1 Flammeovirgaceae bacterium
TTCAAAGCCGCCTGATAAGGGTACTGCGATCAATGGTGGTTCCACCAAATTCACATAACTACAATACAGGTTGAACTTATCTTTGATCTGCCAAAAAAGCAATTAGGTCCCGAATTTCTTGTTTGCTCAAAACCCCCATTATTGAAGGCATCGATGAAGGGGAATAGACCTTCTTCTGTATTTTCTGGTAGTCAAATTCCTGCCTGCTACTATCAGCTAATTGAACGGTAACCACCCCGTCCGACTCTTGCTCAAGTATTCCAACTACTTTGCTTCCATCCTTCAATTCCAGACTGATGGTCCCAAAACCAGCAGCTAAACGTGCTGAAGGGTCAATTAAAGCTTCCAATAAGCTTTCCCGATCCAGCACCGATGCGATACCGGTGAGGTCCGGGCCTACTGCTCCTCCATATCCTTCCAATGTATGACACCGCATGCATTGGGCAGAACTGTTGTTTATAAAAACCCTTTTTCCCATCTTCAAATTTCCCCCATAAAGTGTTTCCTCATAACCCTGAAGATTGCTTTCCGATACCCTTAGGGAGTCGAAGCTTGCCAGTTGTTGCTTAAGATCCGGGTAGGAGCTGTTTCTTACAGCCATGCTAACATCCAGTTGTAGTGACGGGTCTATCCTCCCGCTAATTAACTTTTCCAGCCAATCACTCAGTAATTTATGCGCAGCAGGAACCTCAATTGCAGACAGGCTATTTAAGGCATTCTGTTGCTCAGGAATCGATGCTTTGTCAAGCACTTGATCAAGCATGCTTACCACGGTTTCATCAGGAAGGCCTGAAGATCCTAAGATCACCTGGGCATCGGTCCTAAGTTCAAGTTCTTTAGCCGACAAACAAGCTTTAAGCACTTTAGCTATTGAAGCACTTTTTAAATCAGCCAGGCTTTGTAAAGCAGCACGTCTCATCTCTAAACTCCCGTCCTTTTCTAGACAATAGGAGATTAATTGATCATCTGCCGGTTGATACCCAATTCGGCCTACCGCTTCTACAGCTGCTATTCTGATGATATTATTCTTGGAGTTAAGCATTTCAGCGACAATTTTTGAAAACGCCTGTAGGGCGTCTGTTGCTTCATGGTTGCTTAATTTCCTATATCGTCCCTCCACTCGATCTAATAGCGGAGGGTTTGGCCAAAACCCCAGTGCCCATAGAGCATCTTTTCTCATCTCCACTGAAGCTGCAGTACGGGCCGCATAGGTGGCGAGGCGATCGGCAGAGGCAGCATCGCCTATCCTAAGATTGGCATTAATGGCACGACGAACAAAGGCTTCATCGGTGATTTTTTGGGTTAAAAGGGCTTTCGCTAAAGCTGGTAAGGCTTCCGGGACCGATTGGTCATCATGAATAGCTCGAGCTGCTTCTATTACTACCAGACTATCTGTGTCTTGTAGGAAGCTCTTCAATCCTGTTGACCTCATATTGCGCAAGGCTACTATAGCCCCAAGTCGTACGTAAATGGAACTATGGTCCGATAAAGCCACCATTTCTTTTTCCATGCCCAAACGAAACAATGCATACATCAGCCCATGTCGAAAATGTGGATCAGAATCCTCGATGCCATCTAGTAAGTTAACTAGCGGCTGGAAAGCACGCGGGTCTGCTAATTTACCCAGAGCTTCTGCGGCAAAATACTTTGCTCTGTCAGAATCATCCTTGAGCAGATCCAATAACCCGTTGGCTGCCGGTCTATATTTAGCGTCTCCCAACACTTTTGCTGTTTGAGCCCTGATCTCTGGGTTTTCCGATTTTAGAAGTGGCACTAGCTCTGCCCCAATAGTAGCATTATTTCTAACCAATTGGCCCATTCCCCAGATGGCGTGAATTTGGGCCAGTTCATGATTTTGAGTTTCTAAAACAGACAAAAGAGCATCCTTTTCATTTCGTTTGACCAACTCAAACTGAGCATTCAACCGCACCCGCATGTCTTCATATCCCAAAAGTAATTTCAACTCCAATATAGATTGTTGCTGCATTCCCCCCTTTAATAAGGCCTGCGTCTGTTTTCGCTTATCGGCATTCTTCTCATGCACGTCCAGGCGCCATATTCTACCCGCTTCTTTCAATGCATATCCATCCAACCAATCATTGATATAAAGCGCGCCATCCGGGCCAAATGCCAGGCCGGTACTGACTATACCTGAGAGGATATCTTTAGTCTCTGCCAGCCTGAATGAAGCCCCCTTAGGTTGTAGACGAAATGCTTGAATTTGAGAGCTTGCGGATGAACCTGTAAAATATGACCCAAAAAAGTAATCCTTCCATTTATCATTCAGAGCAGATCCGGGTTGATATACCAGGCCTACAGGTCCGTTTGGTGCCAAGGCCAGGGGTGGCAAAATATAAGATGCCTGTCCAGGAAAATGAGGCAAATGCAATTTTTCGTCTATCCAAACCTTATAATCTTCGTTGGGAAGATGATATTTTCCAAATTGCCAGTTAATTCGCCAACCGGTATCAGAGCCTTCCAGTATATGTACAAAACGTTCATGTTCTCCAGGGTGATCACCATCATTATCTACACTGATAAGATTTCCGTAGGCATCAAAAGCCAGTTCTTGAGGATTGCGGAGACCATGTGCATATACTTCAAAATCAGTGCCGTCAGGGTTGCACCTCATCACTGCACCCTGATTGGGATAAGCATAGCGATTACCCTGCTTATCCATGGCATTGACTCCAATATCCCCAATGGACCAGTAGACTTTTCCGTCCGGTCCCATGATCAGACCTGACATATCGTGACCGGCATAAGCAATGTGAATCCCAAAACCGTGACTGATTACTTCCCGTTCATCTGCATCCCCATCTCCATCTTTGTCTCGTAATCGATAGACATTAGGAGCTGCGGTCAGGTAGACCTCATTATCATGGTACATTATTCCGGCGGCAACCCCTGATAGCAT